>NZ_JBHTBQ010000004.1:0-258991 GCF_042664895.1 Iodobacter arcticus | reverse complement strand
CTCACACTCATCGACTGTATTTTTTTAAAGATCATTCGCTGCGGCTCGAACACCGTGTTGCTGTGTGTGCTGCAGCGAGAGGCCGAAATATACGGGCTGGGGCCTGTGAGGTCAACCACTACCATACAATAAAACCGTAGCAATACGCTAAGTAGTTGATTCGTATAAAACACAAATCAATATCCAGAAAACAAACAAGCCGCATATCTTCTGCGGCTTGTTTGAAACAAAGATTACGCCACTCTAACTAAATGATAATTCCACCACCTAAGCAGACCTCTCCATCATACAGCACCACAGATTGCCCTGGTGTAACCGCCCATTGCGGCTCATCAAAGCGTAACTCGCAACGGCCATCTTCTATCCAGAGCAATTCACATGCTGCATCTTGCTGGCGATAGCGTGTTTTTGCGGTGTAGCGGCCTAACGCTGGCGACTCACCGAGGACCCAAGAAAGATCCTGCGCCTGCAAAGTATTTTTAAGCAGCAAAGGATGATCATGGCCTTGCACCACAATCAGCTCATTTTTAGCCATATCCTTGCCTGCAACAAACCAAGGCGCTCCCTCTCCGCCAATACCCAAACCTTGGCGCTGACCAATCGTGTGATACATCAGCCCCATATGCTCACCCATGTGTTTACCTTCTGGAGTAACCATAGGCCCTGGCACTTTAGGTAAGTAGTGATTAAGAAATTCACGAAATGGGCGCTCACCAATAAAACAAATACCGGTACTGTCTTTTTTCTTGGCGTTATGGAGGCCAATTTTCTCTGCCAACTCACGCACTTCTGTTTTTAGCATATTGCCCAGAGGGAATACGGCATGAGCAACTTGCTCTTGGCTAAGCTTATAGAGAAAGTAACTTTGATCCTTGCTGGCGTCTTTAGCGCGAAGCAGCTCTGTACGGCCATCTGGGCGCACTCGATTTGAAGCATAATGCCCCGTTGCCAGTTTAGTGCCGCCCAATTTGATCGCGTAATCGAGAAAACACTTAAATTTGATTTCGCTATTGCACAAGATATCTGGGTTTGGTGTTCGACCGGCCGAATACTCAGCTAAGAAATAGCTGAACACTCGCTCTTTATACTCTTGGGCGAAATTAACCAACTCAATCTCAACACCTACTTTATCCGCAACCGAGATCGCATCCAGGCTGTCTTCTTTAATCGAACAATACTCATCGGTATTATCGTCTTCCCAGTTTTGCATAAAGACGCCGACTACGTCGAAGCCCTGCTCCTTTAAGAGCCACGCCGTTACCGAGGAATCTACCCCACCAGAAAGACCTACTACAATTTTGTCAGACATACTTATAATCCAGTCAACGTACTACGATCGTTTCAGCGATCAAAATCACGCAAAATCTCCAGCGGATAACGGCATCCCGCCAAATAATCATCGATACATACTAATAATAAGGGGCTGCGATGCTGCTCAGCTCGAGCCACAATTTCGTCCCGCGTCAGCCATACCGCTTGCTCAATGTCTGCATCCAAAGCACGCCCCGCCTCAACCCCAGTTACCTCTCCCGTAAATGCAAAGCGAAGGTAAGTTAACTCTGAACGCTCCGGGGGTGACCACTGATACATACCGATTAAAGAGCGTGGCACAAAGTGATAAGCCGTTTCTTCTAATGTTTCACGAATCGCCGCCTCAATGATACTTTCGCCATGTTCGATATGGCCAGCGGGCTGGTTAAGCTTTAACTCACCAAGAATGCGCTCCTCAACCAATAAAAACCGACCCGCCTCTTCAATAACGGCAGCAACTGTTGCATTAGGCTTCCACATTAGCGTTCTTCTCAAGAAATAAATTAGCGTGTTTTATTGGGCCCACGGCGGCCGCGCTGCTTGGGCTTGCTTACCTCAGCTACGGGATTAACAAGCCGGGGAGCCGCAACCGTTTCAGCTCGCCAGTCTCCCAAAGGTAAACCATCTAAAGACCAATCACCAATTGCATAGCGGACCAATCTTAATGTTGGAAAACCCACTTTCGCCGTCATGCGCCGCACTTGGCGATTTTTACCCTCGCGAATAATAATTTCTAGCCAAGTAGTTGGCACATTCGCTCGAAAACGTACAGGCGGCACACGCGGCCATAAATGAGCAGGCTCATCAATGATCCGCACCCGTGCAGGCTGAGTGATAAAGTCGCCCAAATCCACGCCTGTCAATAAAGGCTGCAAATCTGACAAACTCGGGCTACCCTCTACCTGCACCCAATATGTTTTAGGTAATTTGTGCTTGGGGTCGGCAATTTTCGCCTGCAAAGGGCCTGAATCAGTTAAAAGCAGCAAGCCTTCTGAATCAGTATCTAAACGCCCCGCTGGATAAACGTCCTTAATAGGAACAAAATCAGCCAGCGAAGCATGCGGCGGCGAGGGCGAAAACTGACAGATCACCCCGTAAGGTTTATTTAAAAGTATAAGCTGAGGCATAGCGGCTTGGCAGTATTGCTACAAAACAGCGATAATAGGCTGTTTTTTCGTCGGTGCCCCACAAGAAATTCACAATACCTGCCGACGAAATGCGACAAACCACTCGACACAACAGGAATACACAGATGAGCCTGATCAAAGTTCCGCAAGATGGCGCGAAAATCGTCCAAAACCTTGCGACTCCAGATAATCCGATTATCCCGTTTATCGAAGGTGACGGCATTGGTGTTGATATCACCCCGGTGATGATCGACGTTGTCGATGCTGCGGTAAAGAAATGCTACGGCGGCGGCCGCAAAATTCACTGGATGGAAATTTACTGCGGTGAAAAAGCATCCAAGCTTTACCCAGATGGCACTTACTTACCAGAAGAAACACTCGCTGCACTGCAAGAATATGTTGTATCGATCAAAGGCCCACTGGCAACACCAGTTGGCGGCGGGATCCGCTCATTAAACGTAGCACTGCGTCAGCAACTTGACCTCTACGTTTGCCTGCGCCCAGTACGCTACTTCCAAGGTGTTCCTTCACCGGTTAAGCATCCAGAACAGATCGAAATGGTTATTTTCCGTGAAAATACCGAAGATATTTATGCTGGTATCGAGTGGGATGCACAATCTGAAGGCGCTAAGAAAGTAATCGATTTCTTGCAAAACGAAATGGGCGTGAAGAAAATTCGCTTCCCGGAAACTTCTAGCATCGGCATCAAGCCTGTGAGCAAAGAAGGTACTGAACGCTTGGTGCGTCGCGCAATTCAATACGCAATCGACAACAACCGTAAGAATGTCACCCTTGTTCACAAGGGCAACATCATGAAGTACACCGAAGGTATGTTCCGCACTTGGGGCTATGAATTAGCCAAGAAAGAATTTGGCGGCGTAGAAATTGACGGCGGCCCATACCTTGAGCTGCCAAACGGCATAGTAATTAAAGATGTAATTGCTGATGCATTCTTGCAGCAAATCCTCTTACGCCCGGCTGAGTATGATGTGATTGCAACACTTAACCTGAATGGCGATTATATTTCTGACGCCTTAGCAGCGCAGGTTGGTGGTATCGGTATTGCTCCAGGCGCAAACTTATCTGACAGCGTCGCCATGTTTGAAGCGACACACGGCACGGCACCGAAGTATTCAGGCCAAGACAAAGTAAACCCAGGCTCGCTACTACTATCTGCTGAAATGATGCTGCGTCATATGGGCTGGAAAGAAGCCGCCGATTTGATTATCACAGCAATGGAAAAAACTATTGCGGATAAGATCGTTACTTACGATTTTGCCCGTCTAATGGATAATCCAACAGAAGTAAGCTGCTCAGGCTTCGGCAAAGCAATCATTGAACGCATGTAATTCTATCTAGCCAGCAACACCGCTAGATCAAACCCTGCTTCGGCGGGGTTTTTATTTACCTAAAGATACTTCCACACAATATACAGGCGTAAAAAAACCCCGCCTTGGCGGGGTTTTTGATCACCAGCGGCTAATTAAGCAGCTTGAATGTTAGAGGCTTGTTTGCCTTTAGCACCATTGGTGATGTCGAAAGAAACGCGTTGGCCTTCTTTCAGAGTTTTGAAGCCTGGCATGTTGATCGCTGAGAAGTGAGCGAAGATGTCTTCGCCGCCTTCGTCTGGAGTAACAAAGCCGAAGCCTTTAGAATCATTGAACCACTTTACGGTACCTAGAGCCATTTTGGCACTTCCTATCTAAACGATGAAACATGGACCACCTCAGAAATGAGGCCCGATTAAGGGATTGGTCCGAAAAAACCCGCGTGAGCGGGATACCATATCACCTAGCTGAGATTAAGCAGCTTGGATGTTAGAGGCTTGTTTGCCTTTAGCACCATTGGTGATCTCGAAAGAAACGCGTTGGCCTTCTTTCAAGGTTTTGAAGCCTGGCATGTTGATCGCGGAGAAGTGAGCGAAGATGTCTTCGCCGCCTTCGTCTGGAGTAACAAAGCCGAAGCCTTTAGAATCATTGAACCACTTAACAGTGCCCAGAGCCATTTGGGGTCTTTCCTATCAACTTGTAAAACATGAACCGCCTCGAAGAGGCACCATGAGGTTTGAGGTCCAAGACCAGCAAAACGGCCAAACCGGTACTGCAGAAACTTGTACATCAAACTCGAGCCACCTTTTTACGCGACTTTTACACCGCAGGTCAAGTAAAATTCTAAAAATAGATGGTTATACTCAATAAAAAAACCACAACGAAAAGAATATGCACACCATCCACCCATGTTCATGCAGATCAGAGCTTGAAAAAGAACAGGGGCGGACCAAAATGATTATAAACCACATGATATGGTAGAAAAATGCCTGCACAGCATCAAACCGATGCCGAACTTAATCAGCAATCGACACTCTCACCACCACCCGCTTTGTGGCGTGTACTTCTGCTAAACGATGACTTTACACCGATGGATTTTGTCATCAATGTATTAGAAAAATTTTTTGGAATGAACCGTGAACGAGCTACGCAAGTTATGCTTAAAGTTCACACTGAAGGTCGCGGGATGTGTGGGGTATTCCCCAAGGACATTGCGTCCACTAAGGTCGCAGAAGTCAGCCAGTATTCCAGGCAACATCAGCAGCCACTGCAATGCACAATGGAGGTGAACGAATGATTGCCCAAGAACTAGAAGTCAGCCTCCACATGGCCTTTACGGATGCGAGGCAAAAGCGCCACGAATACATTACCGTGGAACATCTTTTACTTGCGCTGCTGGATAACCCATCCGCAGCCGAGGTCTTACGCGCTTGCGGTGCGCACATGGACGAGCTACGTCGCCTGCTCGGGGATTTTGTGAAGGAACACACACCTGTCGTATCCGGCGATGGTGAAGTAGAAACCCAACCGACCATTGGCTTTCAGCGTGTTATACAGCGCGCTATTTTGCACGTGCAATCTTCGGGCAAAAAAGAAGTGACCGGTGCCAATGTACTGGTTGCGATCTTTGGCGAAAAAGACAGCCACGCTGTTTACTACCTGCATCAACAAGCAATTACCCGTCTTGATGTGGTCAATTTTATAGCGCATGGCATTGCAAAATCGACCAGCTCACAACAGCCCATTCCACGCACCGAGCAAAACGAAGAACACGAAGAAGAAACTAGCACGGGTGGAGCACTCAGTAGTTTTACTGAAAACTTAAACCAGCAAGCCATTGCTGGGCGCATTGATCCGCTGATTGGTCGTGAGCACGAGCTAGAGCGTGTTATTCAAACGCTTTGTCGCCGCCGCAAAAACAACCCTTTATTGGTCGGTGAAGCAGGCGTAGGTAAAACGGCGATTGCTGAAGGGCTTGCTCGTCGTATTGTCGAAGGCAATGTGCCTGACGTACTCAAAGATGCCACCGTTTATGGTTTAGATATGGGAGCCCTGCTGGCTGGTACCAAATATCGTGGCGATTTTGAACAACGTCTGAAAGCCGTTATTAAGCAACTGCAAGAAGAGCGAAATGCAGTACTGTTTATTGATGAGATACATACGCTAGTCGGTGCTGGCGCAGCTTCTGGTGGCACTTTAGATGCCTCCAACCTGTTAAAGCCTGCTCTCTCTAACGGCACTTTAAAATGTATTGGAGCGACAACTTATACCGAGTATCGCGGTATTTTCGAGAAAGATAACGCCTTATCACGCCGTTTTCAAAAAATCGATGTGCCTGAGCCAACCGTTGAGCAAACGATTGAAATCCTTAAAGGCTTAAAAGATAAATTTGAGCAACACCACGGTGTGAAATACACCTTGGCGGCACTGACCACGGCAGCAGAACTCTCAGCCAAATATATCAATGACAGACACTTGCCGGATAAAGCGATTGATGTGATAGATGAGGCCGGTGCTGCGCAAAAGATTTTGCCAAAATCAAAGCAAAAGAAAACCATCAACAAGCACGAGATCGAAGAGATCGTTGCCAAGATTGCACGAATTCCACCTAAGAGCGTGTCGACAGATGACCGGAATACGCTTAAAACGCTGGAAAGCGATCTTAAACATGTGGTGTTTGGTCAAGAAAAAGCCATTGAATCCGTAGCTACTTCAATCAAGATGGCGCGTGCTGGCTTGGGTAATCCACAAAAACCAATCGGTGCCTTCTTATTCAGTGGCCCGACTGGCGTAGGTAAAACAGAAGTCGCCCGCCAGCTAGCCTATACGATGGGCATTGAATTACTACGCTTTGATATGTCCGAGTATATGGAGCGGCATGCGGTCAGCCGTTTAATTGGTGCACCTCCGGGATATGTTGGTTTTGAACAAGGCGGCTTACTCACCGAAGCCATCACAAAACATCCTTATGCGGTATTGCTACTTGATGAAATCGAGAAAGCCCATCCAGACATCTTTAATGTGTTGCTACAGGTTATGGATCACGGCACGCTCACCGACAACAACGGGCGCAAAGCGGATTTCAGAAATGTAGTGATCGTCATGACCACCAACACGGGTGCGGAAACACTCAATAAGTCGGTGATTGGCTTCACGACCAGTAAGCAAACAGGCGATGAACTGCAAGAAATAAAACGCATGTTCACCCCAGAGTTCCGTAACCGCTTAGATGCCATCATTCCTTTCGCCCCACTCTCGCATGAAATCATTATGCAAGTTGTGGATAAATTCCTAATACAGCTGGAAGTTCAGTTGCAAGAGAAAAAAGTAGAAGCGCACTTTACAGCCGCTTTGAAAACCCATCTTGCCGCCGAAGGCTTTGACCCACTAATGGGCGCAAGGCCTATGGCTAGATTGATTCAAGACACAATCCGCAAAGCACTAGCCGATGAATTATTATTTGGCCGTTTAATTCATGGCGGCGAAGTGACCATTGATATTGATGATGATGGGAAAGTCCGTTTGGAAATTCCAAACAAAGAAGCAATCCCAGCCTGATCCATTTCAAACAAAAGCCCCGCCTGAAAAGACGGGGCTTTTTTATACTGTATTCGGTCTAACTTTGTTGCTGTACCACAACAGTTTGAGCAGTCATTGGCACAGGGAATCCAGCAGCTGCCAAGCTCTCTTTAATAGTGCGATTCGTATCAAAATAAACTTGCCAGTAATAATCATTATGGCAATAGGGACGCACCACCAAGACCGGCCCAACCAAATTGAATTCAATAATTTCCACATCAACTTTAGGCTCAGCGAGCACATTAGGAATAGCTGCAATTTTTTCACGCAAGATTTGCATTGCTGCGACATGATCCGTACTACCCGCCAATTGCGCTTTTAAATCAACGCGGCGAAATGGATTAAGGGTAAAATTTTGAATATTATCGGAAAAAATTTTGTTATTTCCAACTAAAGTCATCACGTTATCAGGCGTATTAATCATGGTGGAAAACAAACCAATTTCACTCACCGTACCCACAATTCCTGCAACGGCAACAAAATCACCAACCTTAAACGGACGTAATACAATAATAAATGCGCCAGCCGCAAAATTAGCCAATAAACCAGACCATGCCATCCCGATTGCGATACCGCCTGCAGCAATTAAAGCGGCAAAGGTAGTGGTCTGAATACCGCAATAACCCAAAATACCAATCACCAATAGAATATTCAGCGTAACCGTAATTACAGACCCAACATAACGCAATACGGTGGGATCAACCTTTTGCTTACCTAAAGAATTTTGTACCAAACGCACCGCCAAACCAATAAGCCAGCGGCCAATGACCCAAAAGGCAATCGCGGCAATCACTTTCACGCCAAATTCAGCCACATAGCCCATCGCTAGGTCTTGATATTTTTGAACCCAAGTTGCATCCATTCTCTATCTCCCCAAACCGCCGAACGGCGGGTTAGTTATGAGATTAGCATATAGATATTGTTCTTATGAACGAGAACCACGAGGGTGGTGCTCTTTATGCAACGATTTTAAACGTGCCGTTGCTACGTGTGTATAAATTTGAGTCGTCGTAATATCTGCGTGCCCCAATAACATTTGCACAACACGCAAATCAGCACCGTGATTCAACAAATGTGTTGCAAATGCGTGCCGCAAAACGTGCGGGCTTAGGTGACTGGCCTCTATTCCTGCAGCAGCAGCATACTGCTTGATAATGTACCAAAACCCTTGTCGAGTAAGCGGCCTGCCACGCTGATTCACAAACGCCTCAGCCACTTGGTGAATACCTACTAAAGCCGGGCGAGAACGAGCTAAATATTGCTCCAACCAATCGGCTGCCACCTCCCCCATGGGCACCAAGCGCTGTTTACCGCCCTTACCCGCCAAAATCTGCACATAGCGTTCACGTAACTTTATTTGGCCCAAAGGAAGGGTCACCAACTCAGAGACGCGTAAGCCTGTCGCATACATGAGCTCCAGCATTGCCCGATCTCGTAGACCACCGGCCTGATCCAGCTCAGGAGCAAGCAAAAGTGCCTCTATCCGATCTTCGTCCAGCGCCTTGGGCAAAGGTCGTACACGCTTAGGCGCAGTCAGCTCTGCAGTTGGATCAAAAATCGCTTGCCCAGATAAAATCCAGTGCCGATAAAATTTTCGCAAGCTAGCCATGCGTCTAGCCAGTGTTGCAGCTTTCATATCCCGCGCTTGCCTAGCCAAAAAAGCCTGCACACATTCACGATCTGCAGCAAGTAAATCGCAACGCCGCTCTAATGCCAACCAATTCGCCCAGATTAATAAATCACGCCGATAGCTATCAATCGTATTCTTAGACAGCTGATCACTCAGCCAGACTGCATCTAAAAACTCGTCAATCAAAACCAACTGCTCATTGCCTTGATTCATACCTCAACACCCTCATGGCTTAGCAACCAGCGCTTAATAGGCAACCAATCTACGCCATGGCGACCTGCATTAAACCCACCTAAACCTGTCGCAGCCACAACCCGATGACACGGAATCAGTAATGGCAAAGGATTTCGTCCACAAGCCCCCCCTACGGCGCGAGGACTAGAATGGATACGCTTAGAAATATCTGCATAGGTTTGCAACTGACCAACAGGAATCGCCGCAATTTCGGCCAGCACTTTCTTTTGATGCTCACTTACCGATAAGGCCCAAGGCAAGTCAAAAGTAAAGCTTGGATTTTGGAAATAGGCCTCCAACTGACGTGCAACATGCTGCAGCAAAGGACTTATTGCCAGCTGCAAAGGTAAAGACTTTGGGAGAAATTCGACTAAAACGAGGTGCTCATCGCGCTCAGCAAGCCCTAAATGGCCAACAGGGCTAGAGATAACAGCATAAGAATCTGTACTTTCGATACGCATAACAAACCCAGATGTTATGGAAACGAAAACGCGGGCACTGGGCCCGCGTTTGAATACTGTATTGCTTAAATAAATTAAGCAGCAGCTTTTGCAACAACCTTACGAGCTGGCAACTTTTCCTTGATACGTGCAGACTTGCCTGAACGATCACGGAGGTAATAAAGCTTAGCACGACGTACATCGCCGCGACGCTTCACTTCAATACCAGCCACCAGTGGAGAGTAAGTTTGGAAAGTACGCTCAACACCCATACCGGCGGAAATTTTACGCACGATAAAGGAGCTATTCAGGCCGCGATTACGCTTAGCAATCACAACGCCTTCATAAGCCTGCAGACGCTCACGTGTACCTTCCTTAACCTTGACCTGAACGATCACGGTATCGCCAGGGGCGAATTCAGGAATAGTCTTAGCTAAGCGAGCGATTTCTTCTTGCTCAAGTTGTTGAATCAAATTCATGGGTATTACTCCAATGTGAAGCTTGTTCCTTCAAAGGTGGTCAAACCACCTGATCTTGGCTCATCGCCAGATCCGCCTTAAATTCGGCCAGAAGACGAGCTTCCTCTTTTGATAGCTGTCGCTTTTTCAACAAGTCAGGTCTGCGCAGTAGCGTACGACCTAAAGACTGTTTTAAGCGCCAGCGCCGTATCAGTGCATGGTTTCCTGAAAGTAAGACTTCCGGTACGCTCATACCTAGATAATTTTCGGGACGGGTATAATGCGGGCAATCCAGCAACCCATCCACAAATGAATCTTCTTCTGCACTCGCTGCAGTATTAAGTACACCCGGCAATTGGCGAATGATGGCATCCATCAAAACCATTGCAGGCAACTCTCCACCTGAGAGCACATAATCGCCGACCGAGATTTCCTCGTCGATCTGACGATCCAGCAAACGCTCATCAACACCTTCGTAACGACCACATAACAAGACCAAACCCGGCTTTTGAGCCAGCTCTAAGACCTTATCATGCGTTAATGCCGCCCCTTGGGGAGATAAATAGACGGTATGCGTTGTAGCAACACCGGCTTCACGCTGCCTATTTTTAGCTGCTTCAAGCGCACTTTCCAGCGGCTCTGGCAACATCACCATACCGGGGCCACCACCATAAGGCCGGTCGTCCACAGTACGATGTTTGTCTACGGTGAAATCACGTGGATTCCAGCTGCTTAGTCCGAAAAGACCTAATTCAACCGCCCGCCGGGTAATACCGTAGCGGGTAATTGCCTCAAACATCTCTGGAAACAAAGTAACCACATCGAAGTGGTGCACTTCAGCCTTAGTAATCAAGGCCCCAATCCACAGAAATTGTTTTAGCAGCAAGATCAACCTTGAGCACAACATGAGCCACAAAAGGTAGCAGACGCTCGGTCTGGCCATCTTTCACAACAATCACATCGTTAGCACCGGTTTCAAACAAGTTATCCACAACACCAAGCTTCTCACCTTGCAAATTGATAACATCCAAGCCGATTAAATCGACCCAGTAGTATTCATCACTTGCAGGGGCTGGCAATAGGCTACGGGAAACAGCAATTTTACAACTCTTTAGCGCAAATGCCGCATCGCGATCATTAACACCTTCAAGCTGAGCTGCTAGTTTCTTTGTGTGAACCTGACCTTCTACAAGCGTATAAGCTTGCCATTGACCATCACGGCCGATCCACCAAGTGTCGTAGTCAAAAAGACTATCGGCATCTTCGGTATCACCAACCAAGTTGATCCAGCCATGTACACCAAAAGCCCCACTTACATAGCCCATGATCAAAAGATCATCAGGCACCGGCAGCGAAGCCCGCTTTTGCATAGTCACGGCTTGAATCAAGCAGCAGCAACAGCAGCTGGCTTGTAGTTTTTCAGCAGCTTGGCAACGGAGTCAGAAGCTTGCGCACCAACACCAACCCAGTAGCTTACGCGATCCATTGCTAAACGCACGCCTTCTTCACCATCTTTGGCGAGAGGGTTGTAAAAGCCAAGACGCTCAACAAAGCGACCATCACGACGATTACGGGAGTCGGTTACAACAACATTGTAAAACGGACGGTTTTTAGCACCGCCGCGGGAAAGACGAATAACAACCATGGCATTAAACCCAATAATGGAGATTAATTTAAAGGGGTTCGATTATGAAACAAAACACCAAACCCCGCAAGAATAACCGGCAAAAGTACAGCAAAAACAATCACGTTGTAAAGCCTAACGTGATATTCGGCAGCCGGTCAGGTTCGAATATTTTAAAAAACAGCATCAAAAGGAAGCTGAGCCTTAGAAACGACAGGCTTATCCTGCAAGTGTCGCACAACAGAAAGCACAGACCTATTTGATCACATGCCAGGCAGCATTCCCTTCATGCCGCTCATGCCACGCATTAATTTAGACATGCCACCCTTAGAAAACTGCTTCATCATTTTTTGTGTTTCTTCAAACTGCTTAAGTAATCGGTTAACTTCTTGTACCTGCACACCTGCACCAGCCGCAATACGACGTTTGCGGCTGGCTTTGAGTAACTCGGGCTTGCGGCGCTCTTCTGGTGTCATCGAGTTAATAATACCTTCGATGCGTGCCACAGATTTGTCAGTAACCTGGCTATTGGCCATTTGGCTTACTTGCCCTGGCAACTTATCCATCAAAGCACTCATCCCACCCATTTTTTTCATTTGCTGGATTTGTGTTTTAAAATCTTCCAAGTCAAACCCTTTGCCGGATTTAACTTTTTTCATCATTTTAAGTGCTTCTTCCTGATCGACGCTATTTTGTACGTCTTCAATCAAGGAAAGCACATCGCCCATGCCCAAAATACGGCCAGCCATTCGATCAGGGTGAAATGGCTCTAACCCTGTTAGCTTCTCACCCGTACCCAAAAACTTAATCGGCTTACCCGTAATATGCCGCACCGACAATGCGGCACCACCACGTGAATCGCCATCCATTTTGGTAAGAACCACCCCTGTTAAAGGGAGTGCTTCATTAAAAGCTTTCGCCGTATTAACCGCATCCTGCCCCTGCATAGCATCAACCACAAACAAGGTTTCAACAGGATTAACCGCCTCATGCAGCGCTTTAATTTCAGCCATCAAGGCTTCATCAATCGCCAAACGGCCTGCGGTATCGACAATCAGGACATCATGGAAATGTTTTTTCGCGTAATCATGAGCAGCGAGCGCAATATCAACCGGCTTTTGCCCGACATCAGAAGGAAACCACTCCACCTCTAATTGCCCAGCCAGCATTTTTAACTGCTCAATCGCAGCAGGGCGATAAACGTCTGTAGAGACCAGTAAAACTTTTTTCTTTTGCGTTTCTTTGAGTAATTTTGCTAACTTACCCGATGTTGTTGTCTTACCTGCGCCTTGCAATCCAGCCATTAAAATCACGGCAGGTGGAACAGCAGCCAAATTCAGCGCGTCATTTTGCGCACCCATTAACTTGGTTAATTCCTCATGTACAACACCAATTACAGCTTGACCCGGTGTAAGGCTACCAATCACCTCTTTGCCTTGTGCACGTGCTTTAACATCAGCAATAAACTGCTTAACCACCGGCAAAGCAACATCGGCCTCAAGCAATGCCATGCGCACTTCACGCATTGCATCTTGAATATTGTCCTCAGTCAGGCGAGACTGACCACGCAGATTTTTGACAACACCTGAAAGACGACTAGAAAGATTTTCAAACATGAGTATCCTTTGCTTGGCGACTGCCCCCAAGAGGGACCTCGCTCTGATAGACTTATATGATGACCATTTTACCTGAAGTTAGCCCGGCGACTTATTTAGCGCTACTGGCTTTAACCATTTATCTTTTACTTGGCTGGCATTTCTGCCGTAGCCGACTGGCTTTGTCTCGCCCTAAGAGCCCGCTAAGCCCCGCATTAGAGCAATTTATCTTAATCTGCGGGCTGGCCCTGCACGCTTCAGCACTTTTTCCGCAGCTACTCTGGTCAAGCACCCTTCACTTCGGTGCAGCGGAAGCATTATCACTCAGCGCCTTTGCCACGCTATGCATTTATTTAAGCGGGCAACTTTTCTGGAAAATGGATGGGCTTCAACCTCCCATGCTTGGTATTGCTGCGATATTTTTATTTATATCTCAACTGCTTCCGCAAGGCCACCCAATTACCTACCCCCTAAATACACTATCCCGTGGGCACTTTTTATTAGCAATGTTTGCGCATGGCATGCTGCTCAATGCGGCAGGAGTGGCCATTCTAATGCGTTTTGCTGATAGAAATTTACATCAAGCCAAGGCAAGCTCTCTCATTCGCACCCTTCCGCCCATCATGACGCTTGAGCGACTTATGTTTGCTTGCGTACATTTAGGCTTTATTTTACTGACTTTAGCACTCCTCTCCGGCATCTTTTTTGCGGAGAAAGTATTTGGGCATGGGCTGGTATTTTCACACAAAGTGATCCTGTCTATTGCAGCATGGCTGGTATTTGGCACCTTACTTTTTGGAAGATGGAAGCATGGTTGGCGAGGGCGTTTTGCCGCCAACTGGACACTCTTTGGCTTTAGCTTGCTATTCCTCGGCTATATAGGCAGCCGTTTTGTTCTTGAAGCGCTACTGCACCGCCCTTTTTAAAACAGAGCGGCTCACTCCTTTGTAAATTACGGGCATCACAACGACCTTGGAACAGACTTCTTTATCCTACCTTTATCTTGCTCTTGCATTGTGCTTAGCCACTTCCGCTTTTTTCTCCGGCGCAGAAACGGCAATGATGGCGGTCAACCGCTACAAAATAGCCAGCAAAGCACGCCAAGGTCATCTTGCTGCCTCACGTACTCAAAAGCTACTCACACAAACAGACAAGCTGCTATCCGTTATTTTAATTGGCAATACACTAATCAACACCGCATCGGCAACCTTATCTACACTGATTGCAAACCGACTTTTTACCGGGAATGACTTTGCTCTTGGCACCGCTACCTTGCTGGTTGCCTTTGCCATACTTATTTTCTCTGAAGCCACCCCCAAAGTACTGGCTGCCAACTATGCAGAGCAGTTTGCATATACAGCATCTTTTCCATTACTTATTCTTCTGCGCCTGCTCTATCCTGCAGTGTGGCTAGTCAATTTATTTGTAAGTGCTTTGATTAAAACATTACGCCTTAAAAAAAACCAAGAAAATCAACATGCCTTATCGCCCGAAGAATTACGCCTTTTAGTTTTAGAGTCTGGGCGCTATATGGAAAAAAAACACCACACTATTTTGCTTAATTTATTTGAGCTGGCCAGCATTACCGTTGATGACGTAATGACACCGCGCCATCAAATTGAAAGCATCGATTTAGACGGACCAACGGATGAAATCCGCAAGCAAATCGTAACCTGTCATCACACACGGCTTCCTGTTTATGCCGTTAATCCAGACAATATTATTGGCATTTTACATATTCGGAAAATTTTATCGTTAAGGGAAGACGAAGTAGATCAGACCCGGCTGCGTGAAATGATGCGGCCCCCTTATTTTATTCCATCAAGCACGCCCCTTTTTACTCAGCTACAAAACTTTCAAGAAAATAAGCGAAGAATGGCGGTTGTAGTTGATGAATATGGCGAAATGCAAGGACTCGTGACACTAGAAGACATCCTTGAGCAAGTTGTCGGCGAATTCACAAGCAACTCCCCTGCTCAAGGAGCTAAAGTATTACGCCAGCCCGACGGCAGCGTCTTACTTGATGGCGCGTCCAGCTTACGAGATCTAAATAGAAAATTACGCTTAACATTTCCTGTGGATGGGCCTAAAACATTAAATGGACTCATACTTGAGCATTTCGAAGATATCCCCGATGCGGGCACTTGCCTAGTTTTGTCGGGGCAACGAATTGAAATCGTGCAAACACAGGATCGTAGTATTCGCGTCATTCGCCTTTACGCACAAGACATTTAGTTGTGTTTTAAAAGGAAAGAAAGCGCAAGGTTAAAAGGTATTTGCTAAACTGAATGTGTAAGGCAATACCGCTCACTTTTTTGATTACAAACTAGAAGACCATGTCAGCACTTAACTCACCTGTATCTGGTCTTGCCCGCCTGCTTGTTCAGCACGGTAGATTAATTGAAGCAGACGCTGAAGCTTTACAATCTACGGCAACCAGCAGCAAAACGCCCTTTATTGAGCAACTCATTCGCAGTCGTAAAATGACTGCGAGGGACGTTGCTGAATTCTCGTCGCAAGCTTTTGGCTACCCCCTGCTCGATCTTGACCATATTGATCCAAGCTATATACCTCAAGGGGTTTTGGACAATAAAGTAATGTTGATCCAGCGCATTGTGCCGCTCTTTAAACGGGGCACGAAGCTGTTTATCGGTCTTTCAGACATCACTAATTTGCAGGCATTGGAAGAAGTTCGCTTTCAAACCGGCCTGCAAGTCCAGCCTCTGGTTGTCGAAGACAGCAAGCTCGTTTCCTTGCTTGAAAAAATCGTCGAATCCACAGGAGCCAACTTAAGCAGTATGGCGCTGGATGATGTTGATTTAGACATGGGTGGTGGCGAGGAAGAGGCAAGCCAGAATGAAGCGGCGGCCATGGAGGTCGATGACGCCCCCATCGTTAAATACCTGCAAAAGATTCTGCTCGACGCCATTAATGCGGGTGTTTCCGATATTCACTTTGAGCCTTACGAAAAGTTTTTCCGTATCCGCTATCGCCTTGATGGTGTGCTACGAGAAGTAGCACAGCCTCCGCTAGCGATCAAAGACAAGCTGGCCTCACGCATTAAAGTTATTTCCAAGCTCGATATTTCTGAGAAGCGTGTTCCACAAGATGGTCGGATGAAATTGGTTCTGTCCAAAAGCCGGGCCATCGACTTCCGGGTTTCCACCATGCCAACCATGCATGGCGAGAAAATTTGTATGCGGATTTTAGATCCTTCCTCAGCCACCCTAGGGATTGATGCACTGGGTTACGATCCGGACCAAAAAGAAATCTTGCTGGAAGCCATCCAGCGGCCGTATGGCATGATTTTGGTTACAGGGCCAACCGGCTCAGGCAAAACAGTTTCTCTTTACACTTGCTTGAATATCCTGAACCAGCCGGGGATTAATATCTCTACCGCTGAAGATCCTTGTGAAATTAACTTGCCCGGTGTTAATCAGGTGAATGTAAACGAAAAATCTGGGCTTACTTTTGCTGTCGCTCTGAAAGCTTTCTTACGCCAGGATCCCGACATCATCATGGTGGGAGAGATTCGCGACTTAGGCACGGCAGATATTTCCATTAAGGCCGCGCAAACTGGGCATATGGTGTTCTCTACCTTGCACACCAACGATGCCCCCACTACGCTCACACGGATGCTCAATATGGGAATTGCTCCCTTTAATATTGCGTCATCCGTTATTTTAATTACCGCACAGCGCTTAGCCAGAAAGCTGTGTAGCTGCAAAGCACCGATTGATATTCCTCATCAGGCTTTACTGGATGCAGGTTTTGCAGAAGAAGATCTTGATGGTACATGGAGCCCTTACAAGCCCGTTGGTTGCGATATTTGCAAGGGCTCTGGCTATAAGGGTCGGGTCGGTATCTACCAAGTGATGCCAATTACCGATGCAATGAACCGCATTATTATGACCAATGGCAATGCAATTGATATTGCAGACCAAGCAAAACGCGATGGCGTACGTGATTTACGAGGCTCTGGCTTACGTAAAGTAAAACAAGGGCTAACCTCATTAGAAGAGATCATGGCTGTTACCAATGAATAAAATCCAAAGAGGGGCGTCATGGCTCTAGCACCCAAAGCACTTAAAGTAAAAGAGTTTACTTTTATCTGGGAAGGTAAAGATCGCGGTGGCAAGATTGTCAAAGGCGAAGTACGGGCCAGTGGCGAGCATGTGGTTAAAAACACGCTTCGCCGCCAAGGCATTAATGTACTGAAAGTAAAAAAACAACGGATGGGTTCGAGCAAGAGAATTACCGACGAAGACATCACCATGTTTACCCGGCAATTAGCCACCATGCTTAAATCCGGCGTGCCACTACTCACTTCTTTTGATATTGTTGCCAAAGGCCACAGCAATCCATCAGTAACCAAGTTGCTAATGGATATCAAAAATGATATTGAAACGGGATCTTCTCTCACGCAAGCGTTTAGAAAGCACCCCAATGAATTTGATGCTCTGTATTGCAATCTAATTCAGGCGGGTGAGCAAGCCGGTATTTTAGATGCCTTACTAGCCCGGCTTGCCACATATAAAGAAAAAACGCTGGGTGTTAAGAAAAAAATCAAGTCCGCGCTGTTTTATCCTACTGCCGTTATTGTGGCGGCATTTGTGATTACTGCCGTGATTATGATTTTTGTGATTCCTGCGTTTAAAGAGCTATTTTCCAGTTTCGGGGCTAATTTACCGACTCCAACACTGGTGGTTATGGCTATTTCTGATGTATTTGTCACTTACTGGTGGCTCATATTTGGTGGGATATTCGGCGGAATTTGGGGCTTTTTAAAAGCATGGAAAAAATCCGAAGCCATTCAAATTGTCATGGATCGCTTGCTGCTTAAAATTCCGATTATTGGCAAAATCATGCTGGATGCCACAATTGCTCGCTGGTGCCGTACCTTGGCGACCATGTTTGCAGCGGGCGTCCCTTTAGTCGAATCGCTTGATTCGGTTGGTGGAGCTGCAGGTAATTATCTCTACAAACTGGCGACCAAGAAAATTCAAACCGAAGTAAGCACCGGTACCAGCTTAACTTTAGCTATGCAAAGCACCAATATGTTCCCCAATATGGTGATGCAAATGGTTGCAATTGGTGAAGAATCCGGTGCATTAGATTCAATGCTCAGCAAAGTAGCCGATTACTACGAAGAAGAAGTAGATAATGCGGTTGAAGCATTATCCAGCCTGATGGAGCCGGTTATCATGGTGGTATTGGGTACGCTCATTGGTGGCTTGGTCGTTGCAATGTACTTACCAATTTTCAAAATGGGCGAGGTTGTGGGTTAATGATTGAGTTGTTTTTGGATAACCCCGCCATATTTGGCGGGTTTTTATTCGTACTGGGTTTATTAGTGGGCAGTTTTTTGAATGTCGTTATTCACCGTATCCCCAAAATGATGGAGCATCAATTCAGGCAAGAATGTCAGCTTATTGATGCCCCAATCGATGCCATTACTCCACCTAGCACCACCTACAACTTAGTCGTTCCACGTTCCGCCTGCCCGAGTTGCGGCCATGCCATTGGGGCACTAGAGAATATCCCGGTGATCAGTTATTTGGTTTTACGAGGACGTTGCAAAGCATGTGAAACGCAGATTAGCCCTCGCTACCCGATGGTTGAGCTGCTTTGTGCAACACTCACAACCATTGCCGGCTTACATTTTGGCGTTACAATTGCCGCAATTGCTGCAATCATGCTGACATGGGCTTTAATTGCACTGGTCTTTATTGATGCTGATACCTATCTATTACCTGATAGCATCACACTCCCGCTGCTCTGGCTTGGTCTGCTGTTTAACTTAAATAACCTATTTGTTCCCCTCGACCAAGCGGTCATCGGTGCAATCGCCGGCTATTTAGTGCTATGGGCTGTGTACTGGCTCTTTAAGCTCGCCACAGGCAAAGAAGGCATGGGTTACGGCGACTTTAAGCTACTTGCCGCATTGGGCGCTTGGTTTGGGTGGCAAGCTTTGCCAAGTATTATTTTGCTATCTTCAATCAGCGGTGCAGTAATCGGTATTGCTCTTGCCATACTTGCTAAGCGTGGAATGGGAAAACCCATGCCTTTTGGGCCTTACCTTGGAATTGCAGGCTGGCTTACATTACTGATTGGCGGCTCGCTACAACAGCTTCTTTTTAGTGGTGTGGCTACTTAATGCGAGCAGATGGCATGCGCATTATTGGCCTTACTGGAGGGATAGGCAGCGGCAAATCAACTGTTGCCAAGCTTTTTGCAGAGCTAGGTGTTCCTGTCATTGATACCGACGAGATTGCTCACGCCCTAAGTCAGCCGCCTTCTCCAGCGCTAGTGCAAATTGCTCAAGAGTTTGGTCAGGATTTCATAGAAAAAGATGGTTCACTCAAACGAGCACGGATGCGTGAACACATTTATACAAATACAGAAGCAAAAACCAAGCTAGAAAATATTTTTCATCCCATGATCAAAAATATTGTAATGCAAAGGCTGGATCAGTTACCCACCCATACTCCCTATGCACTATTAGTTGTCCCTTTATTATTTGAAACGAACACCTATGCCAATACTATTGATCGGAGTCTGCTGGTCGATTGCTCCATTAAGCAGCAAATTGAGCGAGTAGGCGCACGCAGTGGCTTAAAAAATACAGAAATTGAAGCGATTATTGCCAATCAACACCCAAGAGCCGAGCGAATACAACTCGCCAATGATATTATTTTGAATGTAAGCACTCTTGCTCATTTACAATCCAGCGTTAGTTCACTTCACCAGCGATATCAGGATCCAACATGTCGGTTTACGTAATTGATTTTCATAAACCATTTTTTGCTGCAAAATCGAATATCTTCGCCGGTTAGACGCATCGTGATTAGCTACGAATTCCCTATTAACGAGCGCATTCGCACCCTTTTGCGGCTCGAGCACCTATACAACCGCACCATTCAGTATGTGGGGCGCGACTCTGCAACAGACCATCATGCGGCCTTGCTCGGTATTTTCGAAATCATGGAAGTCGCTGGGCGTGCGGATATGAAATCAGATTTACTGCAAGAATTAGAACGCCAACGACAAGCTTTATCTGCACTACGCAATAATCCGCAAATATCAGAAGATGCACTGGAACGGGTCTTAATCGACATTGAGGAAACGCACTGCAAAATGCTAAATATGACAGGCAAGTTTGGTCAGGCATTGCGAGAAAATGAGTGGCTAATGGCGATTAAACAACGTGTCACTATTCCAGGTGGTGCATGTGCCTTTGATTTGCCTTCTTACCACTATTGGCAGCAACAAACTGCTGAATACCGCAGAGTAGACATTGATGGCTGGTTTAATCCTTTACTGCCTATCAAACATGGATTAGACATTGTGCTTCGCTTACTGCGAGACAGCATGCGCGAGAATAATTACACCGCAAAAAATGGTAATTTCCAGCAGATGTCAGGCGGAAAAACAGTACAACTATTAAGAGTGAGCTTGCCTGCCCATTTGGCGGCTGTGCCCGAGCTATCAGCTAACCGCTATGCGATTAATATCCGTTTTGTGGTGCCCTCAACCAGTGGAGAACGCGCTAAGGTTGTCGATACAGATGTCGACTTTGGCCTTGGCTACTGTAATTTATGAATACACCCACATTTCAAACCAAATGCCCAAGCTGTGGAAAACAACATACATATTCCACAGAAAACCCGAGCCGCCCTTTTTGCTCTGAACGCTGCAAATTGATCGATTTAGGCCGTTGGGCCAATGAAGAATACAATATTCCGGCAGCGCCCGGCAGCAGCCAGGATTTAGACGCCCCCCCACATTAACTCTTTTTCTTCTGTCACTTCAGCTTCATCTCACCGTCATCGCAGCGTCATCTGCAAGCTTTAAGTTTCCTCTTACTCAGGAGGAAACCAATGCTTCAAACTCAGATTACCCCCAGCCGAAAACGTAAACTCTCTGTATGTATTGCTGACAATGATGAGTTAATCCGTGCAGCACAAGCTTTACGATACCGAGTGTTCGTTGAAGAAATGGGCGCACGTATTGTATGCCGTGAGCCAGGCATTGATCGTGATCTGTTCGACGCTTACTGCGACCATTTACTGGTCCAAGATGATGAAACCGGCGAAGTCGTCGGCACCTACCGCATCCTTCCCCCACATCAGGCACGAAAGCTGGGTAGCTACTACTCAGATACGGAATTTGATCTCACCAGACTAGGGCATTTACGCGAGCAATTGGTTGAAATTGGCCGCTCTTGTGTACACCCAGACTATCGCTCTGGCGCCACAATCACCCTGCTCTGGGCAGGTCTTGCCGAATATATGAGCAAGAACCAATACAACTACCTAATAGGTTGCGCCAGCGTCTCTATTGCTGATGGTGGCCACGTAGCTGCTAGTCTTTATCACAAGCTTGCCAAAGACAAACTAGCCCCCGTTGAATGGCGTGTTTTTCCTCGCTGCCCCCTGCCCATCTCAACACTGAACCAACGCCTAGAAACTGAAGTACCGCCTTTGATTAAAGGTTATCTTCGCGCCGGTGCACTCATTTGCGGCGAACCCGCATGGGACCCAGACTTCAATACCGCAGACCTTTTCATTATCTTGCCAATGCAAAACTTAGATATGCGTTATGCCAGACACTTCATGCGGTGATCTTCACACACAAGGGAGTTGGCCCAACGAGCAAGAAACAGCTAAACTCACAGCATTACGAATTTTCCTACAGAATTTTAGCTGCATGCGCACTCCATTGTTATGCCTACGTCTTAGTCGCCTATGCCGCTTAATCATCCATTTTGCCAAAGGTTTGTTTAAAGTTACATTCCGCTTTCCGCGCTGGTCGCTGGCAGAACGGGTGGACTATATTCAGACGTGGTCAAAGCAATTAACCCTGATTCTAGGTGTTAGTTTGCGTGTCCAAGGCATTGGGCCCGGCAAGTATCCAGAACAGCATATGCTGTTAGCCAATCACATTTCGTGGCTGGATATTTTTATTCTGGATTCGGTGACTGTTTCAAGATTTGTAGCCAAATCCGAGCTGAGGTCCTGGCCAATTATTGGTCGCCTGTGCATTGGTACTGGCACGCTTTTTATTGAAAGAGAGCGAAAAAGAGACACTGCCCGCGTTAACGATGCCATCGTGGCTGCTTTAAGTGAAGGGCACTGTGTTACCGTTTTTCCTGAAGGCACTACGGGCTGTGGGCGGCAGCTTTTGCCATTTCGATCATCATTATTGCAAGCAGCAATCGATGGGAATGCAACAATTCAACCTGTTTACCTGCGCTACACCGATGAAGATGGCAAGCACTCCGACGCTGCGACCTATATTGGCGATATGTCGATTGCACAATCTGTATGGCGAATTTTAGGCACACGCTCATTGCATGCAGAAATTAACTTTTTGGCCCCGTTTCCGACTGACCATAAAAACCGGCGCATATTAACTCAATTTATTGAAGCCAGAATATGCACGGCTCACCATGCACTCAATCCTCAATCAAATAACGCCTGATACTGACTGCGGGCAGCAACTTGGTAAAGCCGCCCACTATCTAAGCACACTCCAGTTAATGCGCCACCCCATACACACCCCGTATCTAGTGCCCACACGTCATCTCGCAACATCAAACCAAGTGCTGACCAATGCCCGCAAACAATACGACGGTTTAAAGGCAAACGAGCTGCAATATCAAACCATGGTTTAATCCCTGCTGGGGCTTGATCGCGCTCGCCTTTATACTTAAATTGCAGCGAACCATCCGTAGTCACAAACCGCATTCGTGTTAAACAATTTACCGTGAAACGCATTCGATCTTCAGCACTCATACTCTCCGCCCAATCAACGGGTTGATTGCCGTACATCACCGCCATAAAATCTTTCCATTTTTCACCACGCAATGCCCGCTCTACCTCACAAGCGGCAGTCTTAGCCGTTTCAAGCGACCAGCCTGGGCTAATACCAGCATGCACAATTAAAACATCACTCAGATCAATCAACAAAGGTTGCTGCCGCAGCCAGAAAATAAGCGCGTCTCCATCAGGAGCATCAAGCACCCCCTGCAAAGTGTCCCCTGGCTTTGCCTGAGCGATTCCAGCTGCCATGGCTAATAGATGCAAGTCATGATTCCCAAGCACCAGTGACACACCCTTGGTATGTGCCGCCCAGCGAAGTGTTTCAAGTGATGCAGGCCCACGATTAACCAAATCACCAACAAGATAAAGCTCATCGCAAAGAGGATTAAAAGCCATGCTATCTACTACGGCCATTAGCTCTGTAAAACACCCTTGAATATCGCCAATTGCATATCGTGACATAACTCATCCATTTAGCAGCTAAAATGAAAACATTACTACTGATCCAGCAGATTAATGACCATGGCCCTTCATATAAAACCCAGCCTTAACGACTGGCTCATTAAACTAAGTAATATAGAAATCCCCGCCATGCAGTATACCTTGGATCAAATGACGCATTTGAAATCCAAAATTGATGACATCAGCATCAGAGACCTGTCACAGCTCATACGACATGATCCGTTGCTCACGCTCAGATTAATACGATTTCAGCAAGAACATCGGCGTGCAGTCCAAACGAGCGATGTAAACACAGTGGATCATGTTCTTTTAATGATAGGAATGGCTGGTTTTTTCCGTGAATTTAGCACGATGCCTGCTATTGAAAACACCCTACATCAGAGCCCCAGCGCGCTGATTAGCATAAAGAAAATCATATCCCGCTCCTATCTGGCAGCGAGAATTGCTGAAAGCTTAGGTGGGCAACGCCATGATGTAGACCCAGTCGAAGTAATTACAGCTTCTTTATTACACGATCTTGCTGAAATTTTACTCTGGCTGATCGCTCCTGAGCTTGCACAACAAATTGCACTTCATATACAGCGCCATCCTGGCAGCAGAAGTCATGACGCGCAAAAATTAATCCTCGGCTTTACCAACAATGAACTGCAAACAGCATTAGCACAACACTGGCACTTGCCGGCTTTACTCACTCATTTAATGGATGAGCGCCATATTGATGAGGCCAGAGTCAGAACAGTGACCATTGCGACATCAACTGCCCGCCACCTTGTTCATCACTGGCAAGACCCTGCACTTCCAGATGACTACCAGAATATTGCCGACCTACTGAGCTGTGATGGTGATCATGCCTATGCCTTGGTTCGAAATGTAATGATCAAAGCCGCTCATGAATGGAGCTGGTTTTCTGTTTTACCTGTGGCATCACAAATACCACAGCAATAAAATACTGGAGAAAATAAAAAAGCCAACCTTGCGGCTGGCTTTTTTACATTACAACGAATAGCTGAAAAACAACTGATTACTCAGCTGCTTCAACCACTTCCGCTTCTTCCGGACGATCTACAAGTTCAACAAATGCCATAGGAGCATTGTCGCCTTGACGGAAACCGCACTTCAGAATACGAAGGTAGCCACCATTACGGGCAGCATAACGCGGGCCCAGCACGTCGAACAACTTAACCACCATATCGCGATCGCGAGTGCGATTGAACGCCAGACGGCGGTTCGCAAGCGAAGGCTTTTTACCCAAAGTGATCAAAGGCTCTGCAACACGGCGCAGCTCTTTTGCTTTAGGTAAAGTGGTCTTGATGACTTCGTGACGGAGCAACGAATTCGCAAGATTGCGCAACATCGCCAGACGGTGACTTGTCGTGCGATTTAATTTGCGATTAGATTGACGGTGACGCATTTGTCGATTTCCTTTTGCCCGCTATTACGGCTTTTCTAAGCCAGCAGGCGGCCAGTTTTCAAGGCGCATGCCCAGCGAGAGGCCTTTAGAGGCAAGAACTTCCTTGATCTCATTAAGCGATTTACGCCCAAGATTAGGTGCCTTCAAAAGCTCAGTCTCGGTACGCTGGATCAGGTCGCCGATATAATAAATGTTCTCTGCCTTCAGGCAGTTAGCCGAACGGACAGTCAGTTCGAGGTCATCAACCGGACGCAACAGAATCGGATCGATCTGCGGTGCCTGTGGTTGCTCTTCCTCTACGGGAGTGCCTTCAAGATCAGCGAACACGGCGAGCTGGTCAATTAGCATACGTGCAGCCTGACGCACAGCTTCTTCAGGTTCAATTACGCCATTGGTTTCAATGTCAATAATCAAACGATCAAGATCAGTACGTTGCTCTACACGTGCGCTTTCTACGTGGTAGCTAACACGGCGAATCGGGCTGAAAGACGCGTCAAGCATGATGTTACCGATAGTACGGTTTTCATCTTTAGCAAGACGGTTAGGTGCAGGCTGATAGCCGCGACCTTTTTCAACCGTAATTTCCATATTAAGCTTGCCACCAGCAGACAGATGGGCAATCACATGATCTGGATTGATCACCTCAACATCGTGTGACAGCTGAATATCGGACGCTTTAACGACGCCCTCACCCTCTTTTGAGAGGGTGAGAACGACCGAGTCCCGACCATGCAGCTTGAGCACAACGCCTTTGAGGTTCAGCAAGATATCGACTACATCTTCCTGTACGCCATCCAGTGCGGAATACTCGTGAACCACCCCTTCAATTTTCACTTCAGTCGGTGCAAAACCAGACATCGATGAAAGAAGAATGCGGCGTAGAGCATTGCCGAGCGTATGGCCGTAACCGCGCTCGAACGGCTCCATCACGACTTTCGCCTGGGCAGCGTTTAAAGCCTGCACATCAATGATGCGCGGCTTGAGCAACTCATTCGCGTTGATTTGCATAAGTCAGTATCCCTTGGCTAGCCGGGTCAGAATATTACTTGGAGTAGAATTCCACAACCAGCGCTTCGTTGATGTCGCTGGACAGATCAGAACGCTCTGGCATGTTTTTAAACACGCCTTCAAGCTTCTTAGAATCTACCTGTACCCAGCTCGGAAAACCGATACCCTCAGCCAAGGAAACTGCTTCTTGGATACGTGCCTGAGTTTTCGACTTATCACGAACGGAAACAACGTCGCCAGCTTTAACCAAGTAGGAAGGAATATTCACAACACTACCGTTTACCACAATAGCTTTGTGGGAAACAAGTTGACGAGCTTCAGCACGTGTAGAGCCAAAACCCATACGATATACAACGTTATCGAGACGACACTCAAGAAGCTTCAGCAGGTTTTCGCCTGTTGAGCCCTTACGACGGCTAGCTTCTTCAAAATAACGACGGAACTGACGTTCCAATACGCCGTAAATGCGACGGATCTTTTGTTTTTCACGCAAATGAACGCCGTAATCAGATAGACGTGATGGCTTTTTACCGCCACTCACACCGTGCTGACCAGGAGCTTGTTCTAATTTGCACTTACTATCCAAAGAACGACGAGCGCTCTTCAGGAAAAGATCCGTACCCTCACGACGTGCAAGTTTGCACTTGGGTCCAATATAACGAGCCATAACTTACTCCGGGATTAGATACGACGCTTCTTCGGCGGACGACAACCGTTATGCGGAATCGGCGTAACATCCGAAATGCTCGTGATCTTGAAGCCGAGAGCGTTCAATGCACGCACAGCGGACTCACGACCCGGACCCGGACCCTTGATACGAACTTCGAGGTTCTTTACACCGTATTCTTGGGCAACTTTACCAGCAGCCTCTGCAGCTACTTGAGCTGCAAAAGGTGTACTTTTCCGAGAGCCTTTAAAACCAGCACCGCCCGAGGTAGCCCAAGACAGTGCATTCCCTTGGCGATCAGTGATGGTTATGATTGTGTTATTGAAAGATGCGTGCACGTGCACAACACCTTCAGACACACTCTTTTTGACTTTCTTCCGTACACGTACTGTGTTTGCTTTAGCCATTCTTTAATTCCTTGGATTACTTCTTGCCAGCGATGGACTTACGCGGACCCTTGCGAGTACGCGCATTGGTACGAGTACGCTGACCGCGGCACGGAAGTCCTCTGCGGTGACGGAAACCACGGTAGCAACCAAGGTCCATAAGACGCTTGATGCTCATGGTCACTTCGCGGCGCAAATCACCCTCGACAACATACTTGCCAAGTTCTTCACGCAGCAGATCTAATTCAGCATCGCTGAGATCTTTAACCTTTTTTGTAGGCTCTACGCTTGTAGCTGCGCAGACGGCATAGGCGCGGGTGCGACCAATACCGAAAATAGCCTGAAGGCCGATCACAGTATGCTGATGATTCGGGATATTAACCCCAGCAATACGGGCCATACTTTTCTTACCCCAGGTTCAAAAAGCTTTGCATGTTAACACCAGAAACTGATTGTCGCAACAATCAGCCTTGGCGCTGCTTGTGCCGCGGGTCGGTGCAAATCACACGCACAACACGGTTGCGGCGTACGATTTTACAATTGCGGCAAATTTTCTTGACCGACGCTTGAACTCTCATCGTCTTTCCTTTCGATCAAAATTAAATCCGGGCTATTACTTGGCCCGGAATACAATGCGAGCCTTAGTCAGGTCATAGGGAGTCAACTCCACTGTGACCTTATCTCCAGGCAGGATACGGATGTAATGCATCCGCATCTTACCAGAAATATGACCAAGAACCACATGTCCGTTTTCGAGCTTGACCTTGAACGTTGCATTTGGCAACGTTTCTAGGACTTCGCCCTGCATCTGAATGACTTCGTCTTTCGCCATAGCCTGTTACGCCTAGCCCTTGAAGTTAGCTTTCTTGAGCAGACTCTCGTACTGATGTGAGAGCACGTAAGACTGCATCTGCGACATAAAGTCCATTGTTACGACTACAAGAATCAACAGAGAAGTACCGCCAAAATAGAATGGAACATTCCACTTCAGGATCAAAAACTCCGGAATCAAGCAGATTACCGTAATATAAACAGCACCGATTAATGTGAGTTTTAAAATCAATTTTTCGATGTATTTCGCAGTGTGGTCTCCCGGGCGGTAACCCGGAATCATTGCTCCGCTTTTCTTCAGATTATCTGCAGTTTCCTTCGGATTGAAGACCAATGCAGTATAGAAGTAGCAGAAGAAAATGATCGCAGTCGCATACAACAGCACATAGAGCGGCTGACCAGGATGCAGCATGTCACCGATCGATTTAAGCCAAGACAATTTATCGCTATTGCCGGTCCACGACAGTAATGTCGCAGGGAACAAGATAATCGAAGAAGCAAAAATCGGAGGGATCACGCCCGCCATATTCAGTTTCAGTGGAAGGTGTGTGCTTTGTGCCTGCATCATGCGATTGCCAACTTGACGTTTCGCATAATGAATAGGGACTTTGCGTTGGCCGCGTTCAACAAACACAACCGCAGCAGTTAACAACACAACACCAACAAAGAGAAACAACACAAGCAAGATAGGTAAAGCGCCCTGATTAGCCAGTGATAATGTCTTACCGATCGCCGATGGCAGACCGGAAGCAATACCAGAACAGATCAAGATTGAAATACCGTTGCCGATACCTCGCTCGGTGATCTGCTCACCTAACCACATCAGGAACATGGTGCCAGTCACCAGCGTCACGACAGTAGTAAACACAAACTGAGCTTGTGCTACAACCACCAAATTCGGCTGCTTGAACAGCATCATTGCAATACCAAAGCTCTGTGCAGTAGCAAGAAGCAGCGTCGCATAACGCGTATATTGCGTAATCTTACGACGGCCTGCTTCTCCCTCTTTTTTCATCTGCTTCAGAGATGGCAGCACCTCGGCAGCGAGCTGTAAAATAATCGATGCCGAGATGTAAGGCATGATCCCGATAGCGAACACGGTAAAGCGAGAGAGAGCACCACCGGAAAACATATTGAACATGTTCAATAAACCGGTTTGCGACGACTCAAACAATTTTGCCAGTTCAGCTGGATTGATGCCTGGCACCGGGATGTGTGCGCCGATTCGATATACGATCAACGCCCCGATGAGGAACCAAATCCGGCGTTTAAGATCCGCAAACTTGTTTGCAGAACTAGCCAGAGCGGGATTTGCCATTACTGCCTTATCCTCAGTTTACCGAATTACTCGGTGATGCTGCCGCCAGCTGCTTCAATAGCAGCACGGGCACCCTTAGTTACAGCCAAGCCCTTAAGTACAACTGCACGCTCAATAGTGCCGGAAAGTACAACTTTCCCGCGCAGAGCATGCTGAGATACCACACCAGCTTGAAGCAGTGCTTCAAAGGTAATTTCACTCAATGGCAAATCGTTGATGTCCGACAAACGAACTTCAGCGGTATCACCACGTGTGAGTGAAACAAAACCACGTTTTGGCAGACGGCGTTGCAAAGGCATTTGACCACCTTCAAAACCGACTTTATGGAAACCACCAGTACGCGATTTCTGACCTTTGTGACCACGACCAGACGTTTTGCCTAAGCCAGAGCCAATACCGCGGCCTACACGACGCTTAGCGTGAGTAGAACCAGCAGCTGGTTTCAGGTTATTAAGTTCCATTTAGCCTTCCACCTTCAGTAGGTAGCTAATCTTGTTAGCCATACCACGATTTTCCGGGGTATCGATCACTTCAGAGCTACTATTAAGACGACGGAGACCTAAGCCACGGGCGCATGCCTTGTGAGCTTCCAGGCGTCCAATCAGACTTTTAACCAAAGTTACTTTGAATTTCTTAGAGTCGCTCATTTAGCCGCTCCCAGAATCTCTTCAACAGACTTACCACGCTTCGCAGCAATATCTGCTGGCGTATGAAGCTTGGAAAGACCATCTAAAGTTGCACGTACGATGTTGTACGGGTTAGTAGAACCATGGCACTTAGCCGAAATATTATGGATACCCATAACTTCGAACACAGCACGCATTGGACCACCAGCAATAATACCCTTACCATCTGCAGCGGGTTGCATGAACACTGTAGTAGCGCCATGTTTACCAAATACTGTGTGGTGAATCGTACCATTGCGCAAAGTAACTTTTTGCAATTTACGACGGGCTTCTTCCATTGCTTTTTGTACGGCTACAGGCACTTCTTTCGATTTGCCCTTACCCATACCAACGCCGCCATCACCATCACCAACTACTGTCAGTGCGGCAAAACCAAGGATACGACCACCCTTGACGACCTTGGTAACGCGATTTACAGCGACCATCTTTTCACGAAGGCCGTCGCCGCGTTCTTCCATATCGTTCTTAGCCATTATATCAACTCCAAACTCAATTAGAAGACGAGGCCGCCCTCACGAGCGGCATCAGCTAAGGCCTTAACACGGCCGTGATATTTGAAGCCGGAACGGTCAAATGCAACCGTTTCGACACCTGCAGCTTTCGCTTTTTCTGCGATACGCTTGCCAATCACGACTGCGGCATCAACAGAGCCGCCATTCTTGATTTGGCCACGAACATCTGCTTCAAGAGTTGAAGCAGAAACCAGTACTTTGCTACCGGTTTCGTCGATGATCTGGGCGTAGATGTGACTGTTGGTGCGGTGCACCGACAGACGCAACATCTTGAGCTCCGAAATCTTTGCACGGGTTTTACGTGCGCGGCGGAGTCGAGCTTGGTTCTTGTCCATGATTCAGCCTCGATTACTTCTTCTTGGTTTCTTTCAATACGACAACCTCATCGGAATAACGTACGCCCTTGCCTTTATATGGCTCTGGTTTACGATATTCACGAATTTCGGCTGCAACCTGACCAACCAGTTGCTTGTCGGCGCCCTTGAGGACGATTTCGGTTTGTGTCGGAGTTTCCACCTTCACACCCGCTGGCATTGTATGCGCAACTGGGTGAGAAAAGCCGAGAGTCAGGTTCAAGACATCGCCTTGAGCTTGAGCACGATAACCAACGCCAACCAGCAAGAGCTTACGCTCAAAGCCTTTAGAAACGCCGTTTACCATGTTGTTTACCAACGCACGCAAAGTACCGGACATAGAGCGAGCATGCTTAGATGCACTCTTAGCGGCAAATTGAACTGCATTGTCCTCAACCTTAACATCCACATCAACGCAAAGAGTTTGCGTCATTGTGCCGTGCGGGCCCTTCACAACGATTTCACCAGCAGCGAACTTAACTTCTACGCCTGCTGGGATAACTACGGGGTTTTTTGCTACGCGAGACATCGATTCACCTCTTTAAGCGACGACGCACAGAAGCTCGCCACCAATACCATTGGCACGTGCTTTGCGATCTGTCATTACGCCTTTGGAGGTGGACAAAATAGCCACACCCAGACCGTTCATCACCGTTGGGATTTCTGTTGCACCTTTGTAGATGCGCAGACCCGGCTTGGACACACGGTCCAAACGCTCGATAACCGGACGACCAGCGTAGTACTTGAGTTCGATGGTCAGAACAGGCTTAACTTCACCTGCGACTTCAAACGATTCGATATAACCTTCATCTTGCAACACGCCAGCAATTGCTAACTTCAGCGTGGACGACGGCATTGTAACTTGTGCCTTGTCCGCGCGTTGTGCGTTGCGAATACGGGTTAGCATATCGGCGATAGGATCATGCATTGCCATGTTTTATCTCTCCTATTACCAGCTAGCCTTGACCATGCCAGGAACTTCACCCTTGAAGGCGAGTTCACGTAGCTTGATACGGCCGAGTCCGAATTTGCGATACACGCCACGACCACGACCAGTAATCGAACAACGATTTACTAGACGTACCGGGCTTGCATTACGCGGAAGCTGCTGGAATTGCAAACGAGCAGCAAAACGCTCTTCGTCAGATGCATTCTGGTCATTGATGACCGCCATCAGCTTTTCACGCTTGGCGGCGTACTTGGCGACGGTTGCACGACGCTTTTCCTCACGCTTAATCACTGCGACTTTAGCCATGGTTGCCTCAACTCTTGAATGGGAATTTGAAGCAAGCGAGTAAAGCACGCGCTTCTTCATCAGATTTAGCTGTAGTGGTAATCGTAATATTCATACCACGCAAAGCATCAATCTTATCGTATTCGATTTCTGGGAAAATGATTTGCTCACGTACGCCCATGTTGAAATTGCCACGACCGTCAAACGATTTACCACTCACGCCGCGGAAGTCACGTACACGTGGCAGAGCAATCGTTACCAGACGATCCAAGAATTCGAACATGCGTTCGCGACGCAAAGTCACTTTGCAGCCAACCGGATAACCTTCACGAATCTTAAAACCAGCAATCGACTTTTTAGCTACAGTAACAACCGGCTTTTGACCAGCAATCTTCACCAAATCACCAACAGCATGATCCATCACTTTCTTATCCGCAATCGCTTCGCCAACACCCATGTTAATGGTGATTTTGTCGATGCGTGGAACTTGCATGATGGACTTGTAACCGAACTGTTCAACCAGTTTCGGAATTACTTGATCTTTATAAAACTCTTGCAGACGTGCCATTTTTCATCACCCCTTAGCCGCCAACCACTTCGCCACTAGACTTAAAGAAACGAACCTTACGGCCATCCTCTAGAGTCTTGAAGCCAACGCGATCAGCCTTGCCCGTTGCAGTGTTAAACAAGGCAACATTAGAAATGTGAACCGGCATAGTCTTTTCGACAATACCGCCCTGTACACCGCGCATTGGATTAGGCTTTTGGTGTTTTTTCACCACATTCACGCCTTCAACCAAAACACGATCTTCAGCCGGGATTACGCGCAGCACTGTACCGCGCTTGCCGTTGTCCTTGCCTGTGATAACGATGATTTCATCGCCTTTGCGAATCTTGTTCATGCCCGTCCCCTTACAACACTTCTGGCGCAAGTGAAACGATCTTCATAAATCGTTCATTGCGCAGCTCACGAGTCACTGGCCCAAAAATACGGGTACCAATTGGCTCAAGCTTGGCGTTAAGGAGAACTGCAGCGTTGCCGTCAAACTTAATCAGCGAACCATCAGCACGGCGTACGCCCTTAGCGGTGCGAACCACTACGGCGCTATAAACATCACCTTTTTTAACACGGCCGCGAGGGGCTGCATCTTTAATGGCAACTTTAATAATATCGCCCACCGAAGCGTAGCGACGCTTGGATCCACCAAGAACCTTAATGCACATTACAGAACGTGCACCAGTGTTATCGGCAACTTCAAGCCTAGTTTGCATTTGAATCATTGAAACAAACCTCCAACTTTTTCCGCCATTATCTCGGCAAGACCGAGTCGCTCGGCAAAACCGAGCATTAGCAGCTAGTTTTGGATCCCGTAGGGAAGAACTCCATACACAACAAGATGTTATATATGGATAAGAAAGCGGGCATTGTACATAAAGCACAATACCCGCGCAAGCACGTATTAAATATTAATTACGAGCTTTTTCTACCAGCGTCGTCACAGCCCAATTTTTAGTCTTGGATAGTGGACGAATTTCTTGGATCGTAACCAAATCACCCTCGTGATATTGATTGCTTTCGTCGTGTGCATGGTATTTTTTGGAACGACGCATCATCTTGCCGTAGAGCGGGTGTTTAACCAGACGCTCTACCAACACGGTAACAGTCTTATCCATTTTGTCGCTGACGATACGGCCTGTCAGTTCGCGCTTCAGTTTAGCTTCAGACATCGTTACGCCGCCTTCTGAGCCATGATGGTATGAACGCGCGCAATATCTTTGCGCACACGGTTGAGTTCGCTTGGCTTCGCCAGTTGACCCGTCGCATGCTGCATACGCAAGCTAAACTGCGCCTTCAACAATGCGGTCAACTCAGCCTTCAGCTCTTCAACAGATTTCTGATGTAGTTCAGCAGCTTTCATCGTTGTCCCGCCTGACGAGTGACAAAGGTAGTCGCGAATGGCAACTTAGCAGATGCAAGGCGGAAAGCCTCACGTGCAACTGCTTCATCTACACCATCCAACTCATACAATACTTTGCCTGGTTGAATCTCAGCAACCCAGTAATCCGGGCTACCCTTACCATTACCCATTCGAACTTCAGCGGGCTTGGTAGAGATTGGCTTATCTGGGAACGTACGAATCCATACACGACCACCACGTTTAATATAACGGGTAATCGCACGACGTGCGGATTCGATCTGACGAGCCGTCAGACGACCACGACTAGTGGCCTTGAGCCCAAACACACCAAAAGCAACGCTGTTACCACGAGTAGCAATACCCGTGTTACGGCCCTTCTGGACCTTGCGATACTTAAGTCTAGTTGGCTGCAGCATTGCGAGGCCCCTTCCGTGCGTTTTTCTTCTGAGCTTCAGGCGCTACTTCAGCGGCCTTTTCGCCCGGCTTCATTTCGCCTTTATAAACCCAAACCTTGATACCAATGATACCGTAGGTGGTTTTGGCTTCAGAAGTCGCGTAGTCGATATCAGCACGAAGAGTATGCAAAGGCACACGGCCTTCACGATACCACTCACAACGTGCAATTTCGATGCCGTTCAAGCGACCTGACGACATAATCTTGATACCTTGAGCACCAAGACGCATCGCGTTTTGCATAGCACGCTTCATAGCGCGACGGAACATCACACGCTTTTCAAGCTGTGCAGAAATGCTGTCGGCAATAATCTGCGCATCGATTTCAGGCTTGCGCACTTCTTCGATATTTACATGCACGGGCACATTCAGGATTTTTTGCAGCGCTTTCTTAAGCTGCTCAATATCCTCACCCTTCTTACCAATCACCACACCAGGACGAGCCGTGAAAATAGTGATTTTGGCATTCTTAGCCGGACGCTCGATTACGACACGACTCACTGAAGCACTGGCCAGTTTCTTTTTCAGATAATCGCGTACAGCGATATCTTCATTGAGCATACCGGCAAAATTGCTACTGTTGGCGTACCAACGCGAAGCCCAGTTCTTAGTGACGGCGAGACGAAAACCCGTCGGATGAACTTTCTGACCCATAGTCGCTCCTTAATCGCCAACAATCAATGTGATGTGGCAAGTTTGCTTCTCGATACGATTGCCACGGCCTTTGGCACGTGCGCTGAAACGCTTAAGAGAAGGTCCCTTATCCACAAAAATTGTGGTCACTTTGAGTGCGTCGATATCGGCGCCTTCATTGTGCTCAGCATTGGCAATAGCGGATTCCAGAACCTTCTTAATTAATACAGCACCCTTTTTAGGGCAGAAGGCCAAGATGTTCAACGCCTGCTCTACCGGCTTGCCACGGACTAGGTCAGCGACCAGCCGCGCTTTTTGGGCGGAGAGGCGAGTGTTGCTTAATACAGCAGATACTTGCATGTCTTCACCTTATCGCTTGGCTTTTTTGTCCGCAGCATGGCCTTTGAACGTGCGGGTGAGTGCGAACTCGCCCAGCTTGTGTCCAACCATGTTTTCGTTCACATATACTGGAACGTGCTGCTTACCATTGTGAACCGCAATTGTCAGACCAACGAAGTCTGGCAACACAGTAGAACGGCGTGACCAAGTTTTCACTGGACGCTTGTCGTTCGCCGCGCGGGCAGTTTCCACCTTTTTAATCAGGTGCAGGTCAACGAATGGGCCTTTTTTAATAGAACGTGCCATTTACATTACCTCTTGTTCGCGGGACGACGACGCACGATCATATTGCTTGTGCGCTTGTTGCGACGAGTGCGATAGCCCTTAGCAGGCTGGCCCCATGGACTTACTGGAACACGACCTTCACCAGTACGACCTTCACCACCACCGTGCGGGTGATCAACCGGATTCATAGCAGTACCACGTACAGTTGGACGAATACCCAACCAACGCTTAGCACCTGCTTTACCGTAGGAGCGAAGATTATGCTCTTCGTTACCTACTTCACCGATTGTTGCGCGGCAGTCAACGTGAACCTTGCGGATTTCGCCAGAGCGCAGACGCAACTGAGCATAAGCACCTTCACGAGCCAGCAACTGAACACCAGCGCCAGCGGAGCGAGCAATTTGCGCGCCTTTACCTGGCTGCATTTCAATGCAATGGATCGTCGAACCAACCGGGATATTGCGAATAGGAAGGGTATTACCCACCTTAATCGGCGCATCCGAGCCAGAAATAACGGTCATATCAGCCTTAAGGCCTTTAGGAGCGATAATGTAGCGACGTGTGCCGTCTGTGTAACAAAGCAAGGCGATGTTAGCAGTACGGTTAGGATCGTATTCAAGACGCTCTACACGAGCTACGATACCGTCTTTATCATTACGCTTAAAGTCGATTAGACGATAATGCTGTTTGTGACCACCACCCATATGACGGGTTGTAATCACACCACGGTTGTTACGCCCAGCTGTCTTGCTTTGCGACTCGAGCAAAGGAGCGTACGGCGCACCTTTGTGTAGATCTGGGGTCACAACCTTGACGACGGCGCGGCGACCGGGGGACGTCGGTTTTACTTTTACCAATGCCATTTTCAGTCTCCTTTACTGCGCTGCCGCGAGGTCGAGTTCTTGGCCTGCAGCAAGGCTAATGTAAGCCTTTTTCCAGTCCTTGCGACGACCTACGGTACGACCAAATTTCTTGCCCTTGCCCTTGACATTCAATGTCGACACGCCTTCAACCTTCACTTTAAAGAGAAGTTCAACAGCGGCCTTGATTTCTGCCTTAGTAGCGTCCGTAGATACACGGAAAACAACTTGATCATTCTTTTCAGCCACAAAAGTGGTCTTTTCTGACACGATAGGTGCCAAAAGAACTTGAAGCAGACGATTTTCAGAGAATTGCATCATGCGTACAACTCCTCAAAAGCTTGCAGTGCTTCACGAGTGATAACCACTTTCTTATAACGAACGAGGCTCACTGGATCAGCTTGCGATGGCTCAAGCACCAGAACGTGCGCAAGATTACGCGACGCAAGGTACAAGTTTTCATCCAGCTCTTTGGTGATAATCAACACGGAATCCAACTGCATAGCAGCCAATTGCAGTGCGAAAGCCTTAGTTTTTGGTGTTTCAGCTGTGAAGCTTTCCACCACCACAAGACGCTCTTCACGAACCAGTTGCGACAGAATGGTCGCGATACCAGCACGGAACATCTTACGGTTAACCTTTTGTGAGAAGTTCTCATCCGGGCTATTCGGGAAAGCACGACCACCACCACGCCATAGCGGGGAGGAACTCATACCAGCACGAGCACGGCCTGTACCCTTCTGCTTCCAAGGCTTTTTGGTCGAGTGACTTACGTTATCACGACCTTTTTGAGCACGATTGCCGCTACGAGCATTCGCGAAGTAAGCTGTCACAACTTGGTGAACCAGCGCTTCGTTGAATTCGCGTGCGAACAGTGCATCTGAACCAGCGACAGCGGCTTGCGCCTCGCCGGCAGCATTGATGACTTTAAGATCCATTACGCACCTGCCTTCACACTCGGACGAACAACCACGTCATTGCCTTTGCAGCCAGGAACAGCGCCCTTAACTAACAGCAATTGACGTTCGGCATCGACACGGACGATTTCCAAGTTCTGGGTGGTACGTTGAACGTTACCCAGTTGACCTGCCATGCGCTTACCAGGAAAAACGCGACCCGGATCTTGCGCTTGACCAATGGAACCCGGCGTATTATGCGAGCGCGAGTTACCGTGGGAGGCACGGTTGGAAGAGAAATGGTGACGTTTAATAACACCAGCAAAACCCTTACCTAGCGTTGTACCAGTTACATCAACATAAGAACCAGTCGCAAACATCTCAACTGAAAGCTGATCACCAGCCTTCAATTCTGCCAATTTCTCAGCAGTGACGTCAAATTCAACCAAACCCAAACCCGCTTCCACGCCTGCTTTCGCAAAGTGGCCAGCTTGAGCCTTGTTAACACGACTAGCTTTCTTTGCGCCGAAAGTTACCTGAACAGCCGTATAGCCATCAGTTTCCAGCGTCTTGATTTGCGTAACGCGATTAGCAGACATGTCCAGCACTGTTACCGGAATGGAAGCACCATCCTCAGCAAAAACGCGGGTCATGCCGACTTTACGTCCGACAAGTCCTAAGCTCATAGTTATATCCCTTTCAGGGCCGATTACGATTGACCGGCTAAACCTAAAGTAAAAAAGGCTTGCCACCCTTAAGTGGCAAGCCCGCGACTTTAGCAAAGTTTTCCTTTTACCGCAAGCACTTAGCGTGCATTACAGAAAAAAACTTTGTTTGTCGATTACTGCAGCTTGATTTCTACGTCTACACCAGCTGGAAGATCCAGCTTCATCAGCGCATCAACGGTTTTGTCTGTTGGATTGACAATGTCCATTAAACGCAGGTGCGTACGAATTTCCATCTGATCACGCGCCATTTTATTAACGTGTGGAGAGCTCAGAATGTCAAAACGCTCAATCTTAGTAGGAAGCGGAACTGGACCCTTAACAACTGCACCAGTACGCTTAGCCGTATCAACAATTTCCTGCGCCGAACGATCGATCAAAGCGTAGTCAAAAGCTTTCAGACGGATACGAATTTTTTGGTTTTGCATTTTCACAAGCCTTTAAACGAGGACTTTGGCAACTACACCAGCGCCAACAGTACGACCACCTTCGCGAATAGCGAAGCGTAGACCTTGTTCCATAGCAACTGGAGCGATCAGGGTAACGGTAACTTCAACGTTATCACCTGGCATCACCATTTCAGTACCTTCTGGCAAATCAACTGAACCTGTTACGTCAGTTGTACGGAAGAAGAACTGTGGACGGTAGCCGTTAAAGAATGGAGTGTGACGACCACCCTCATCTTTCGACAGAACGTATACAGAACCTTCAAACTTAGTGTGCGGAGTGATCGAACCTGGCTTAGCCAATACTTGACCACGCTGAACGTCTTCACGCTTAGTACCACGAAGCAATGCACCGATGTTATCGCCAGCTTGACCTTGATCAAGCAGCTTACGGAACATTTCAACACCAGTACATGTTGTCTTAACTGTTGTGGTGATACCAACAATTTCGATTTCTTCGCCGACTTTAACAACGCCGCGCTCAACACGACCAGTCACAACAGTACCGCGACCTGAGATAGAGAATACATCTTCAACTGGCATCAGGAACGCGCCATCAACAGCACGTTCTGGCAATGGAATGTATGAATCAAGCGCATCAGCAAGACGGAAAATAGATGGCTCGCCATGCTCAGACTGATCACCTTCCAGGGCCATACGAGCAGAACCAACAATAATTGGAGTGTCGTCACCAGGGAAGTCATACTTGCTCAGCAGCTCACGAACTTCCATGTCTACCAATTCAAGCAATTCAGCATCATCAACCAAGTCAGCTTTATTCAGGTAAACAATGATGTATGGAACGCCAACTTGACGAGCCAACAAGATGTGCTCACGAGTTTGTGGCATAGGACCATCAGCCGCTGAACATACCAAGATCGCGCCATCCATCTGCGCAGCACCAGTAATCATGTTCTTGATGTAATCCGCGTGACCTGGGCAGTCAACGTGAGCGTAGTGACGTGTTTCTGTCTCATACTCAACGTGTGAAGTATTAATAGTAATACCGCGTGCTTTTTCTTCAGGAGCGCTATCGATTTGCGAGTAATCTTTCGCTTCGCCACCGAATTTCTTCGACAAGATAGTCGAAATTGCCGCTGTCAGTGTGGTCTTACCATGGTCAACGTGACCAATTGTACCAACGTTAACGTGTGGCTTTGTGCGCGTAAACTTTTCTTTTGCCATTGCTATAGATCCTTTAAATTATATGATTATTTTTTGTTCGCAATAATCGCGTCAGCCACATGCTTCGGCGCTTCGGAGTAGTGCTTGAATTCCATAGAGTAAGTTGCACGACCTTGCGACATTGAGCGCAAGCGAGTCGAGTAACCAAACATCTCGGAAAGAGGCAACTCAGCCTTAACCATCTTGCCACCAGCAGGATTATCATCCATACCTTGCAAGATGCCACGGCGGGACGAGATATCGCCCATGATGTCGCCCATGTACTCTTCTGGTGTTTCGACTTCTACAGCCATCATTGGCTCAAGAATAACGGCACCAGCACGACGCATCGCTTCTTTAAATGCAATCGAACCCGCAAGTTCAAACGCAAGTTGTGAAGAGTCAACATCATGGTACGAACCAAACGTCAGACGAACCTTAACGTCAACCACTGGGAAACCAGCCAACACACCCGCTTTCAATGTGTTTTGGATACCCTTATCCACCGAAGGGATAAATTCACGAGGAATTGAGCCGCCCTTAACTTCATCAGAGAAGGAATAACCGTTGCCTTCACCAGCCGGCTCAACTGTAATCACGCAATGACCGTATTGACCTTTACCGCCAGACTGTTTCGCGTGCTTACCTTCAACATCGGCAGCGATGCGGGTAATGGTTTCGCGGTATGCAACTTGCGGAGCACCCACGTTCGCTTCAACGCCAAATTCACGACGCATGCGGTCAACCAGAATTTCTAAGTGCAACTCACCCATGCCCGACATAATTGTCTGGCCGGTTTCTTCGTCAGTACGCACACGGAAAGAAGGATCTTCTTTCGCCAAGCGATTCAGGGCAATACCCATCTTCTCTTGGTCTGGCTTTGTTTTAGGCTCAACCGCAACGTGAATCACTGGCTCTGGGAACACCATGCGTTCCAAGATAATGAAGTCACTTGGCGCACATAAAGTCTCACCCGTAGTTACATCTTTCAAGCCAATCGCAGCCGCGATATCTCCCGCATAAACTTCATCAATTTCTTGACGATCGTTTGCGTGCATTTGCACGATACGGCCAATACGCTCTTTCTTATCTTTAACCGAATTCAACACGGTATCGCCAGACTTCACGATACCAGAGTAAACACGGAAGAAGGTCAGCTGACCAACATAAGGATCGCTCATCAACTTGAATGCAAGTGCAGAGAATGGAGCAGTATCAGACGCTTCGCGAGTGATAGGCTCTTCTTTATGGTTCACACCCGTAATCGCAGCCACTTCAATCGGAGACGGCATGAAGTCAATCACTGCGTCGAGCATGCGTTGCACACCCTTGTTCTTGAACGCGCTACCGCACAACATAGGCTGGATTTCGCATGCTAAGGTACGAATACGCAGGCCAGCTACGATATCAGCTTCGCTCAAATCACCTTCTTCAAGGTATTTGTTCATCATCTCTTCAGATGATTCAGCAGCGGCTTCTACCATGTTTTCGCGCCATGTTTTCGCCAATTCAAGTAATTCGGCAGGAATCTCACCGTACTCAAACTTCATACCTTGCGATGCTTCGTCCCACAAGATTGACTTCATCTTGATCAGGTCGACCACACCAGTAAAGCCATCTTCAGCGCCAACCGGGATAACAACCGGCACTGGGTTAGCTTTCAGGCGAATCTTCATCTGCTCAACAACACGGAAGAAGTTAGCACCTTGACGGTCCATCTTGTTTACGAAAGCAAGACGTGGAACTTTGTATTTATTAGCTTGACGCCATACGGTTTCAGACTGAGGTTGAACACCACCCACAGCGCAGTAAACCATGCAAGCACCATCCAGAACGCGCATTGAGCGCTCAACTTCAATAGTGAAGTCAACGTGGCCTGGAGTGTCGATGATGTTAATGCGGTGTTCTGGGTACTGTTGCGCCATGCCTTTCCAGAACGTAGTTGTCGCAGCAGAAGTAATCGTGATACCACGCTCCTGCTCTTGCTCCATCCAGTCCATTGTTGCTGCGCCGTCATGCACTTCACCGATCTTGTGGTTTACACCGGTGTAGAACAAAACGCGTTCGGTCGTCGTCGTTTTACCGGCGTCGATGTGAGCAGAAATACCAATATTACGGTAATGCTCAATAGAAGTCTTACGTGCCACGGGATATTCCTTGTCCGAGTTACGCGATTAGAAGCGGTAGTGAGCGAACGCTTTATTCGCTTCTGCCATGCGGTGTACTTCGTCACGCTTCTTCATAGCGCCACCACGGCCTTCAGCCGCATCGAGGAGTTCGCCTGCCAGACGCAGATCCATCGACTTTTCACCACGTTTACGAGCCGCATCACGAACCCAACGCATCGCCAATGCCAAACGACGGCTAGGACGGACTTCGACTGGTACTTGATAGTTTGCACCACCAACACGACGGCTTTTAACTTCAACCATTGGCTTAGCATTACCGATTGCAGCGGAGAACACTTCCAGCGGTGACTTGCCAGTTTTTTTCTCGATTTGTACAAGTGCACCGTAAACGATACGCTCTGCAACCGCTTTCTTGCCATCCATCATTACAACGTTCATGAACTTAGTCAGTTCTTGGCTACCAAATTTTGGATCCGGTAAAACGTCACGTTTCGGTACTTCTCTGCGTCTAGGCATAATTCTCTATCCTTAATATTTCATTCAGTCGGGGCTTAGCCCCTCGGTCGCCCATCAAGACGACCACTTACTCGACGGCCCAAATGGGACTCGCCGACCGTCCAGTGGCAATTAAGCCTTTGGACGCTTAGTACCGTACTTGGAACGCGACTGTTTACGACCCTTAACGCCAGCAGTATCCAAGGAGCCGCGTACTGTGTGGTAACGCACACCCGGCAAATCCTTAACACGACCGCCGCGGATCAGCACAACGCTGTGTTCCTGCAGATTATGGCCTTCACCACCGATGTACGAAATAACTTCGAAACCATTGGTTAAGCGAACTTTACAAACTTTACGAAGCGCTGAGTTAGGCTTCTTAGGAGTGGTTGTGTATACACGAGTGCATACGCCACGTTTTTGCGGGCAAGACTCAAGAGCTGGCACTTTGCTCTTTGCTTTTTCCTGCACACGACCTTTACGGACGAGCTGGTTAATCGTTGGCATTGATTACTTCCTTAGGTTAAAAATCCCCGTAGGGCACTTACTACTTCTTCATATTTATGACAAAGCATTAAACATATTATCAGTCAGCTTGCGCCGGCCACCACATGCTTGTTTCTTTGTTTTACCACTGGCTACTACTCACAACTACTTCTTCATTTAATGAGGCGCTGTTTTTATTTACAATAAAATCAAAGCATTAAGTCTGTTATTAGTCCTGCTTTTCGCTAACCACCACGGGCTCATTTCTTCATTTTTAAAACAAATAAAACAGGGATAACCACATCAAAAAAAGAAGTACACAACGCCCAGCAAAGCTGAGCGTTGTGTAAAAGTACAGGATTCTATTGAAATCAAGTGCTTGTCGTCAAGACAAGCTGATGATCGTTAAACCCCAACTTCACCACTTGCAGCGGTTTCAGCCTCTGCAGTTGGTGCAAAAATATCAGCCAGTTGATCAACAACTGGTGCCTGACGCTTACGATTACGATGGTAAGCTAAACCAGTACCCGCAGGAATCAAGCGACCTACGATGACGTTTTCTTTCAGACCGCGCAAGTCATCAATTTTACCCATGATGGCTGCTTCAGTCAGCACTCGCGTGGTTTCCTGGAAGGAAGCCGCTGAAATAAACGAATCTGTAGACAGAGATGCTTTAGTAATACCTAACAGAACATTATCGTAGCTTGCTGGTAACTTACCCTCAGCAATCAACTTATCGTTCACTGTCAGTACTTCTGCACGCTCAACTTGCTCACCCTGAATGAAGGCAGAATCTGCAGAATCAGTAATGATGACACGACGTAACATTTGACGAAGAATCACTTCAATATGCTTATCGTTAATCTTCACACCCTGCAAACGATACACTTCCTGCACTTCTTGTACGACATAGCGTGACAACGCTTCGATCCCTTGCAGACGCAAGATATCGTGCGGATCAATCGCACCGTCAACAATACTTTCACCACGGTTAACAACCTGACCATCATGAACCAGTACGTGTTTTTCTTTCAAGATCAGGTATTCGTGCGGCGCACCTTCCAGATCCGTTAAGACTAAACGCTGTTTACCCTTGGTTTCTTTACCAAAGGAAACTGTACCGGTAATTTCAGCCAGCATACCCGGATCTTTCGGAATACGCGCTTCAAACAACTCAGCAACGCGTGGCAGACCCCCGGTAATATCGCGAGTCTTGGCAGATTCTTGTGGAATACGCGCCAACACATCACCCACACCAACCACTTGACCGTCTTTCACCGTGATAATACAACCCACTTGGAAACCGATCATAACGGTGGTGTCAGTACCCGCCATTTTAACTTCGCCACCACGTTCATCCAATAACTTAACCATTGGACGTACACCAGTTGCCTTACCGCCTTTACGCTTAGGATCGATAACAACCAAGGTCGAAAGACCGGTCACATCATCGACCTGCTTCATTACGGTAATACCCTCTTCCACATTATCGAACTTCACCTGACCGGCGTATTCCGAAATAATTGGACGAGTGTGCGGATCCCATGTACCCAGTACGCCACCGGCTTTGATGCTATCGCCATCTTTAACCGTCAGTGTTGCGCCGTACGGCACTTTGTGACGTTCACGCTCACGACCATTGTCATCGACAACAATCACTTCAGCAGAGCGTGCAATCACCACTGGATCACCCTTGGCATTGGTCACGTAGCGCATATTAGGGCTGTACGCGATATTACCGCTGGATTTCGACTCTACTTGTGTTGCCGCAGCCGCACGAGAAGCCGCACCCCCGATGTGGAAGGTACGCATAGTCAGCTGTGTACCTGGCTCACCAATCGACTGAGCAGCGATGACACCCACTGCTTCACCGGTATTCACCAGATGACCACGACCAAGGTCACGACCGTAACACGCGGCACACAGGCCATAACGTGTTTCGCAAGACAGCGGAGTACGAACCTTAACCTCGTCAACACCAAGGAGTTCGATTTCCTCTACTTCGTCTTCACCCAGCAATGTACCTACTGGGAACACTGTTTCGTGAGTAACAGGATCGATCACATCAAGCACGACCACGCGACCCAGAATACGATCACGCAGGGCTTCAATCACATCACCACCCTGTACAACGGCCTTCATGACTACGCCGTTCTTGGTGCCGCAATCGTCTTCGATCACAACCAAGTCTTGTGTAACGTCAACCAGACGGCGTGTCAGGTAACCCGAGTTCGCTGTTTTCAGCGCCGTATCTGCCAGACCCTTACGTGCACCGTGGGTAGAGATAAAGTACTGAAGAACGGTCAAGCCTTCACGGAAGTTGGTAGTAATCGGCGTTTCAATAATCGAACCGTCCGGCTTAGCCATCAAACCCCGCATACCGGCCAACTGACGAATCTGCGCTGCAGAACCGCGGGCACCGGAATCGGCCATCATAAATACTGAGTTAAACGAGTCTTGATCGACTTCTTTACCTTCGCGGTTGATGACCTTCTCTTTACCGAGCTGATCCATCATCGCTTTGGCAATCTGATCACCGGCACGACCCCAGATATCCACGACCTTGTTATAGCGTTCACCCTGAGTCACCAGACCGGAGCTGTACTGATGCTCGATCTCGCGCACTTCAGCGTAGGACTCAGCCAGAAGCTGAACCTTTTTATCCGGCACAACCATATCGTCAACGCAAATCGAGATACCGCCGCGTGTCGAATAAGCAAAACCGGTGTACATCAGTTGATCAGCAAAAATAACGGTATCTTTCAAACCGCAACGGCGGAATGAAGCGTTAATCAGCTTACCAATTTCTTTCTTTTTCAGTGCCTTATCGATATGGCTGAAGTCCAAGCCCTTAGGCAGGATTTCAGACAAGATCGCACGACCAACCGTGGTGCTACGACGCACCATCTGAGCTTGCCATTCGCCGTCTTCGTCTCGTACCCATTCTTTCAGACGGATATCAACACGCGTTTGCAAGGTCACTTCCTTGCTCGCATAAGCGCGCATTGCTTCGCTTACGTCGATCAGGTACATGCCCTCGCCCTTGGCATTGATACGCTCACGAGTCATGTAATACAGACCCAACACGATATCCTGCGAAGGAACGATAATTGGCTCGCCGTTTGCTGGCGACAATACGTTGTTAGAAGCCAGCATCAAGGTGCGTGCTTCCATCTGCGCTTCAAGGCTCAGTGGAACGTGAACAGCCATCTGGTCACCGTCAAAGTCGGCATTGAATGCCGCGCAGACGAGTGGATGCAGTTGAATCGCTTTACCTTCGATCAACACTGGCTCAAACGCTTGAATACCCAAGCGGTGCAGTGTTGGCGCACGGTTCAAGAGAATCGGATGTTCGCGAATCACGTCTTCCAAGATGTCCCAAACCACTGGATCTTGTGCTTCAACCATTTTCTTCGCGGCTTTAATAGTGGTCGCAAGACCAAGCACTTCAAGCTTGTGGAAAATAAATGGTTTGAACAGCTCCAGACCCATCAGTTTCGGCAAGCCGCACTGATGCAGACGCAGTGTCGGGCCAACGGTAATCACCGAACGACCAGAATAATCTACGCGCTTACCCAGCAAGTTCTGACGGAAACGACCGCCCTTACCCTTGATCATATCGGCCAAGGATTTAAGAGGACGCTTGTTCGCACCCGTCATCGCTTTACCGCGACGGCCGTTATCGAGCAAGGAATCAACCGCTTCTTGCAACATACGCTTTTCATTACGCACGATAATTTCAGGTGCGCGCAATTCTAAAAGACGCTTCAGACGGTTATTACGGTTAATTACGCGACGATACAGATCATTCAGATCTGAAGTAGCGAAACGACCACCATCCAATGGTACTAAAGGACGTAATTCTGGCGGCAATACAGGCAGAACTTCCAAAACCATCCACTCTGGCTTGATGCCGGAACGTTGGAAGGCTTCCAGCACTTTCAGGCGCTTGGAAATCTTCTTGATCTTGGTTTCAGAGCCGGTGGAGGACAATTCAGCACGCAGGGTGGTGATTTGGTCTTCTACATCCATGCTCTTCAAGAGTTCACGCACCGCTTCCGCACCCATCAGGGCTACGAATTCGTCACCGTACTCTTCAACTTTATTGAAGTAATCTTCTTCAGTCAGCAATTGGCCACGTGTTAGCGGCGTCATGCCTGGCTCGATCACCACAAAACCTTCGAAGTAAAGTACGCGTTCGATATCACGCAATGGGATATCAAGCACCATACCCAAGCGCGATGGCAGGGATTTCAAGAACCAGATGTGTGCAACCGGGCTAGCCAGCTCGATGTGTCCCATGCGGTCGCGACGAACCTTGGACAGGGTCACTTCCACACCGCACTTCTCGCAGATCACGCCACGATGCTTCAGGCGTTTGTACTTACCGCACAGGCATTCGTAATCTTTGATTGGGCCAAAAATACGCGCGCAAAATAAGCCATCACGTTCTGGCTTAAATGTACGGTAGTTAATGGTTTCCGGCTTTTTTACTTCGCCGAACGACCAAGAGCGGATTTTTTCTGGCGATGCCAGACCGATCTTAATCGCATCAAATTCTTCATTTGCAGCAACTTGCTTGAAGAGTTCGAGTAAGCCTTTCATTCTTTGACTCCAGTGAGGCGTTCGGGGTATGGCGGGCACTCTGCCCGCCATCTACTACCCCTCGAATCAATACGTTTCCAGATCGATATCGATACCGAGTGAGCGAATTTCCTTCACAAGTACATTGAAGGATTCCGGCATACCCGCATCAATCCGGTGATCGCCCTTCACGATGTTTTCATACACCTTAGTACGACCGTTCACATCATCAGACTTCACGGTCAACATTTCTTGCAAGGTGTAAGCTGCACCGTATGCTTCCAACGCCCAAACTTCCATCTCCCCGAAGCGCTGACCACCAAACTGAGCTTTACCGCCCAGTGGTTGTTGCGTTACGAGTGAGTAAGGACCAGTGGAACGAGCATGCATCTTATCGTCAACCAAGTGATGCAGTTTCAGGTAGTGCATCACACCAACCGTTACTTTGCGTTCAAATGGCTCACCATTACGACCATCAAACAGCTGCATTTGTGTCTTGCTGCTGTTGAAGTCCAGTAATTCGGTGTGTGGATCTTCGCTTGGGTAAGCTAAGTCCAGCATCTGATAGATTTCTGACTCTTTCGCACCGTCAAATACCGGACTTGCAAAAGTCATACCGTTGCGCAGACCGTTGGCCAACTCAATCAATTCTTCATCAGTGAGACCGTCAATATCTTCAGTCTTGCCACTGGTGTTATAGATTTTGTTCAAGTAAGCACGCATATCAACCAGCATGCCGTTACGTTGCTCGCGCAACATCGCGTCAATACGCTGACCAATACCCTTAGCTGCCCAACCCAAGTGCATTTCCAGAATCTGACCAATGTTCATACGCGAAGGTACGCCCAATGGATTCAGAACGATATCTACAGTTGTACCATCTGCCATATATGGCAGATCTTCAATCGGCAGAATCTTAGAAACAACACCCTTGTTACCGTGACGACCGGCCATCTTATCGCCTGGCTGTAAGCGACGTTTAACCGCCACATACACCTTAACCATCTTGATCACGCCAGGTGGCAATTCGTCACCTTGAGTCAACTTACGTTTTTTATCTTCAAAACGCAGATCAAACTCAGTACGCATCTGACCAATCAGGTCTTTCATGGCTTCTAGCTGGCGAGCGGACTCTTCGTCTGCTAAGCGGATATCAAACCAATCAATCTTTGCTGGCAAGCCAAGCAAGTATTCTTTGGTGATTTCAACGCCCTTAGCCAACTTCATTGGGCCGCCGTTAGCTACTTTACCCACGATCATACGTTCAATACGTTCGAACAAATCGCTTTGTACAATACGTAGTTGATCGTTCAGATCTTGGCGGTAACGACGCAATTGATCATCGATGATGGACTGGGCACGACGATCGCGCTCCACACCTTCACGAGTAAACACTTGCACGTCAATAACCGTACCCACCATGCCAGACGGCACGCGCAGCGAAGTATCTTTAACGTCAGAGGCTTTTTCACCGAAGATCGCACGTAAGAGCTTTTCTTCAGGAGTCAGCTGGGTTTCACCCTTAGGGGTCACCTTACCGCACAATACATCGCCCGCTTCCACTTCAGCACCGATGTAAACCACACCAGACTCATCCAGACGACCCAGCATACGCTCGGACAGATTGGAGATATCACGGGTAATTTCTTCAGCGCCAAGCTTGGTGTCACGCGCCATTACGTTCAGTTCTTCGATGTGAATCGAAGTATAACGATCGTTAGATACGACATCTTCCGAGATCAAAATCGAATCTTCGAAGTTGAAACCGTTCCAAGGCATAAATGCGATAGTCATGTTCTGACCCAGAGCCATTTCGCCCAAGTCAGTTGACGCGCCGTCAGCAATAACGTCACCCTTGGCAATAATGCTGCCACGAATAACTACTGGCTTCTGATTGGTGTTGGTGTTCTGGTTAGAACGAGTAAATTTAATCAGGTTGTAAATATCTACACCTGTTTCACCCGCAATCGCTTCGTCATCGTTTACACGAATAACCACACGAGCTGCATCAACATAATCAACCACACCGCCGCGTAAAGCAGTTACTGCGGTACCCGAGTCAGTTGCACATGTGCGTTCAATACCTGTACCTACAAACGGTGCTTGTGCACGTAAGCAAGGCACAGCTTGACGCTGCATGTTGGCGCCCATCAACGCACGGTTGGCGTCATCGTGTTCCAAGAATGGAATCAGCGATGCTGCAACCGATACGATCTGGCTAGGAGCCACATCCATGTACTGCACGCGATCAGGCGTTACAACAATCGTGTCGCCATTAGAACGACAAGTTACTAACTCGTCAGTCAAACGACCTTCTTCGTCGAACTCGGCATTCGCCTGAGCTACAACGTACTTGCCCTCTTCAATCGCGGACAAGTATTCAATTTCATCAGTAACCTTACAATCGATCACTTTGCGATACGGTGTTTCCAAGAAGCCGTAGCTATTGGTACGCGCATAGCAAGAAAGCGAATTGATCAGACCAATGTTTGGACCTTCCGGTGTTTCGATCGGGCAAACACGGCCGTAATGCGTCGGATGCACGTCACGAACTTCAAAGCCAGCACGCTCACGAGTCAAACCGCCGGGTCCCAAAGCAGAAACACGACGCTTGTGCGTGATTTCTGACAATGGATTGGTTTGATCCATAAACTGCGAAAGCTGGGAAGAGCCGAAGAATTCTTTGATTGCAGCCGAAACAGGCTTGGCATTAATCAAATCATGCGGCATTAGGTTGTCTGATTCCGCTTGTGACAAACGCTCTTTAACAGCGCGTTCTACACGAACCAAACCAGCGCGGAATTGGTTTTCAGCCAACTCACCTACCGAGCGCACACGACGATTGCCCAAGTGATCGATATCATCGATATCGCCACGGCCATTACGCAATTCTAAGAGGATACCAATCACAGCAATAATGTCGGCGGTGCACAAAATACCAGCACCTTCAACACCACGCGGACCCGCTTCTTCGTAGAAACGACGCATCCAACCCGGCGCTTTTTCTTCTAAGCGATCAGGGTAAGCACGGCGGTTAAACTTCATGCGACCAACAGCAGATAGATCGTAACGCTCAGGCGCGAAGAACAAGCCCTTGAACAGCGCTTCAACCGAATCTTCGGTCGGTGGCTCACCAGGGCGCATCATGCGATAAATTGCAACGCGAGCACCATACTGATCAGCTACATCATCTGAACGCAATGTCTGAGACAGGAACGCGCCCTGATCCAGATCATTTACATACAGCACATTGACAGATTTTACATCGGCCATATCCAGCTTAGCAGCCAGATCTTCGGTCACTTCTTCGTTGGCCTTAGCCAGCACTTCGCCGGTTAATGGATCAACAACGTTATGCGCCAAGATACGACCATAGAAGTAATCCAAAGGCACAGGGATTTTCTTCAAGCCAGACGCATTAATATCGCGAATGGTTTTAGCTGTAATACGCTTATCTTTTTGTACGAGTACGGTGCCGTTATCAGCAACGATATCGAACTTGGCAATTTCACCCTTCAGACGTTCTGACACCAGCTCTAAGCACAGGCCATCTTCGTCCATAAGGAATGTATCGGTATCGAAGAAACCCGCCAGAATTTGCTCTGGGTTATAACCTAGGGCTTTCAGCAGCGTGGTTACCGGCATCTTACGACGACGGTCGATACGGAAGAACAGCAGATCTTTTGGATCAAACTCAAAATCTAGCCAAGAGCCGCGATACGGAATAATCCGCGCCGAGAACAAAAGCTTGCCTGAAGAATGAGTCTTGCCCTTGTCGTGCTCAAAGAACACGCCAGGAGAACGATGCAACTGGCTAACAATAACGCGCTCTGTACCATTGATCACGAAAGAACCGGTACGTGTCATCAATGGCACTTCGCCAAAGTAAACGTCTTGTTCTTTAACTTCTTTGATCGTTGGCTTAGATGCTTCGCGATCCATGATCACGAGGCGTACACGCGCACGCAGTGGAGCCGCGAAGGTAATTCCTCGCTGCTGGCACTCGAGCACATCAAACGCAGGATCGCCGAGGGAGTAATGCACAAACTCCAATCGAGCGTTTTCGTTATGAGAGACGATAGGGAAAATCGAATTAAACGCAGCTTGCAAACCGATCATCCGGCGCGAATCGGCCGGAACCCCTAGTTGCAGGTATTCACTATAAGAATCGATCTGCGTTGCGAGCAGGAATGGCACCTCAAGGACGCTCTTCCGTTTCGCAAAACTTTTACGAATGCGTTTTTTCTCAGTGAACGAGTATTTCATACTCATAAACTCTCCATGGAGTGGGGCGCAAAGGACAAACCGCAAACGCCCGCCAACGTGTTTGTGAGCGGTTTCCGGTTTGACAACTGCTTGCAAAAGAACACAAGCTGGATTCCGCTAACCGACAAATATCGGGATCAGCTGTAAGCTAAGCAATAGACACAAACGCAAAAGGGCAGGCGGATTCCTCCGCCTGCCTTCACTACATCCTAAGGGATGCTTACTTCATCTCAGCTGTTGCACCAGCCTCAACGAGTTTTTTCAACATAGCTTCAGCATCAGCTTTAGAAATGCCTTCTTTCACTGGCTTAGGAGCGCCGTCAACCAAGTCTTTCGCTTCTTTCAGGCCAAGACCTGTCAATTCGCGAACGATCTTAATTGTGCCAACTTTGTTAGCGCCAGCGCCAGTCAGAATTACGTCGAATTCTGTCTTTTCTTCAACTGCTGCACCAGCAGCAGCTGGGCCAGCAACTGCAACAGCAGCAGCAGAAACGCCAAACTTTTCTTCGAATGCCTTAACCAGCTCATTCAGTTCCATTACGGTCAAAGCGGATACTGCTTCGAGGATATCGTCTTTAGTCAGAGCCATTTATTAATACTCCTGAAAATCTTGTCTGTTTTAATACAACAATCGTGTTTAAGTTGTCGCTTAAGCGGTCGCTTCTTCGGCTGGGGCTTCTGCAGCCTCCACCGGAGCGGCGATGCCTTCGGACTTCTGCGCTGCCAGCGCGGCAAGGCCACGTGCGAAACCAGCCATCGGTGCTTGCATAACGTACAGCAGCTTGGACAACAGTTCTTCACGGCTTGGAATAGATGCAAGAACAGCTACTTCTTCTGCATTCATTACCTTACCATCATAAGAACCAGCCTTGATCACGATCTTCGCGTCTTTCTTTGCGAATGTGTTCAAAACTTTTGCCGCAGCAACTGGGTCTTCGGAAATACCGTACACCAGTGGGCCAACCATTTGGTCTGCCAACTCAGCGAACGGAGTCCCTTCAACCGCACGACGTGCCAGTGTGTTCTTCAGAACACGCAGGTACACGCCTGACTCACGCGCTTGTTTGCGCAGTACAGTCATGCTTGCAACGCCGATACCTCGGTATTCAGCGATAATAATCGTTTGAGCTGTAGCAACTTCTGCTGCGATCTCAGCGACTACCGCCTTTTTGTCTTCAAGATTGAGACTCAAGGTCTACCTCCATTGGTTAGTAGTTCAGTGCGAATAAATCGCACCACCCAATCAAACGGCGACCTTTGCTTCAGGAGACTTGCTAACAACATTGCTACTGGAGCCATGCATTTAGAGCCTATAGATTCGGGCGCACCGTCTGCGTAGGCTGGCTTTTGGGAGCCGGATTAAGCCACAAGAAAACTCATGGCACCTACGGTCTTTGACAACCTTGGCAATATTCCGCCAAGCCCAAAGTCGACGGGATCAGTCGTCAGACTGACCCCATAAATACTTAAGCTACTACCGAAGCGGTTTCGACGCGAACGCCTACACCCATAGTGCTCGATACAGCGATCTTCTTAAGGTATACACCTTTTGAAGAAGCTGGCTTAGCTTTTTGCAGCGCATCAACCAACGCCAACAAGTTTTCTTTCAGATCAGCAGCTTCGAAAGTTGCGCGACCTAGAGTAGCGTGAACGATACCACCCTTGTCAGTACGGTATTGAACTTGACCGGCTTTAGCATTTTTAACTGCTTCAGCAACGTTCGGAGTTACAGTACCGACTTTCGGGTTAGGCATCAGGCCACGTGGACCCAAGATCTGGCCTAATTGACCAACAACGCGCATTGCATCTGGAGAAGCAATAACAACGTCGAAGTCCATATTACCGGCTTTAATCGATTCAGCTAAGTCTTCGAAGCCAACGATTTCTGCACCAGCAGCACGAGCAGCTTCAGCATTTGCACCTTGTGCGAATACAGCTACGCGAACTGACTTACCCGTGCCTTTAGGCAATACAACAGCGCCGCGAACCACTTGGTCCGACTTACGTGCGTCAATACCTAAATTAACAGAAACGTCGATCGATTCGTTGAATTTAGCAGTTGCAGCAGCTTTAACGAGCGCAATTGCTTCGTCAATAGCGTACAGCTTGTTAGAATCAACAGTTGCGTTCAGTGCCTTCAGGCGCTTAGATAGCTTAGCCATTTACACACCCTCCACGGTCAGACCCATCGAACGAGCGGAACCAGCGATAGTACGCACTGCTGCGTCGATATCAGAGCCAGTCAAGTCAGCATTCTTGGTCTTAACAATTTCTTCAAGCTGAGCACGAGTCACAACACCAACTTTGTCAGTATGTGGCTTAGCGCTACCCTTAGTGATACCAGCAGCCTTTTTCAGCAAGATCGTTGCTGGTGGGCTCTTCATCACGAAGGTGAATGATTTGTCTGCAAAAGCAGTGATAACTACAGGAATTGGCAGACCTGGCTCGATACCTTGAGTGGCCGCGTTGAATTCCTTACAAAAATTCATAATATTCAGACCACGTTGACCCAAAGCTGGACCAATCGGTGGTGATGGATTTGCTTTACCAGCTGGCACTTGCAGCTTGATATAGCCAATGATTTTCTTAGCCATTTAAAACTCCTAAATTCGGGTCAAACGCGAGTAAAAAACTCGCTCCCCTACCAAAATGCCCTAGGGCATTACACTACACAGATCAGGTTTTTTCGACCTGTGCAAAATCGACTTCAACTGGTGTTGCGCGACCAAAAATAAGCACAGACACTTTGATCCGGCTTTTGTCATAATCAACATCAACAACAGTTGCATTGAAATCAGCAAACGGGCCTTCAGTAACACGAAGCTCTTCACCCACTTCAAACAAGATTTTCGGACGAGGTTTCTCAACCCCTTCCTGAACCTGTTGAAGCATAGATTTAACTTCACGCTCAGGCAAAGGTGTAGGACGATTACCCACACCACCGATGAAACCACTAACCTTAGCCGTACTCTTAACTAAGTGCCAGGTTTCATCACCCATTTCCATTTCAACAAATACATAACCCGGGAAGAGTTTCCGCTCGGTCAGCTTACGAGTGCCGGCCTTCACTTCCATCACTTCTTCAACAGGCACCAAGATCTGACCAAACAAGTGCTGCATATCAGCACGTTCAATCCGCTCAATCAGCGCCTTTTGCACACTTTTTTCAAAGCCGGAATAGGCGTGTACCACATACCAACGCATAGACATTCAGATACTCCGCTTTCCCGTTTACTTTTAGCCACGACCTAAAATCAGATCATAGAATACCCATGTCAGACCAGAGTCGACGCCCCACATAAAGAGAGACAACACCCCTACGAACAGGAATACAACGCCCGTCATCTGCCAGGTTTCTTTACGAGTCGGAAACACAACCTTCTGCGCTTCTTTTATCGAGTCGCGCGCGTAATCTACAAACACACGACCTGGACCCGAAAACCATAGCACAAAACCTGCAAGTGCCAAACTAAGCACTACAGGCAATGAACGAACGACCCCTTGATCAGTTGGAACCAGGTAAAACCCAGTAACACCCAATGCAACCAGCAGCAGTGATGCTGCGATCTTGATTTTGTCGATGCTAACCATTTGTCCGATTCGGAAACTTGGATAAAACAGAGCCGTTCCCTACGGAAACGGCTCTGATGTCTAAACCGTGGCAGGCGAGGAGGGTGTCGAACCCCCAACCCCCGGTTTTGGAGACCGGTGCTCTACCAATTGAGCTACTCGCCTACGGGAGGGCAGAACTATAACAATTCAACCCTCTTTTGTAAACCTCTTTTATTCAATAACTTTTGCAACAACACCAGCACCAACAGTACGACCACCTTCACGAATCGCGAAGCGCAGACCCTGCTCCATCGCAACCGGAGCAATCAGACTAACAGTAACTTCGACATTATCACCAGGCATTACCATTTCAGTACCTTCCGGCAAATCAACCGAACCCGTTACATCTGTAGTACGGAAGAAGAACTGTGGACGGTAGCCATTAAAAAATGGAGTGTGACGACCACCCTCATCTTTCGACAACACATACACCGAACCTTCAAACTTAGTGTGCGGAGTGATCGAACCCGGCTTTGCCAGAACTTGACCACGCTGAACATCTTCACGCTTAGTACCACGAAGCAATGCACCGATATTATCGCCAGCCTGACCTTGATCAAGCAACTTACGGAACATTTCAACACCAGTACAAGTCGTCTTAACCGTTGGTGTAATACCAACGATTTCAATTTCTTCACCCACCTTAACAATACCGCGCTCAACACGACCAGTCACCACAGTACCGCGACCAGAGATTGAGAACACATCCTCAACTGGCATCAGGAACGCGCCATCAACAGCACGCTCTGGCAATGGAATATACGAATCCAAAGCATCTGCAAGACGGAAAATCGAAGGCTCGCCGTGCTCAGATTGATCGCCTTCCAGCGCCATACGAGCAGAACCAACAATAATTGGCGTATCGTCACCAGGAAAATCATATTTACTTAGTAGCTCACGAACTTCCATGTCTACCAATTCAAGCAATTCTGCGTCATCAACCAAATCAGCCTTGTTCAGGTAAACAATGATGTATGGAACACCAACCTGACGAGCTAACAAGATATGCTCACGAGTTTGCGGCATCGGGCCATCAGCAGCAGAACAAACCAAGATCGCGCCATCCATCTGCGCTGCACCTGTAATCATGTTCTTAATGTAATCTGCGTGACCCGGGCAATCTACGTGGGCGTAGTGACGTGTTTCTGTTTCGTACTCAACGTGCGAGGTATTAATTGTAATACCACGAGCCTTTTCTTCAGGCGCACTATCAATCTGCGAATAATCTTTTGCTTCGCCACCAAACTTTTTCGACAAAATGGTCGAAATAGCCGCTGTTAATGTGGTCTTACCATGATCAACGTGACCAATCGTACCAACGTTAACGTGGGGCTTCGTGCGCGTAAATTTTTCTTTTGCCATGATATTTCCTATCTCGAGAACTTGAAAATATACCAAGCGATTGGAGCCGTTGGCGGGAATTGAACCCGCGACCTCTCCCTTACCAAGGGAGTGCTCTACCCCTGAGCTACAACGGCACGCTAATCTTTTTTGGAGCGGGTGAAGGGAATCGAACCCTCGTCGTAAGCTTGGAAGGCTTCTGCTCTACCATTGAGCTACACCCGCATTATTTTAATCCAACCTTACAACCTCTACGCAGACTCTTCACTACGCATACTATTATTCTGGTGGGGGGGGAAGGATTCGAACCTTCGAAGGCTAAGCCGCCGGATTTACAGTCCGGACCCGTTGACCGCTGGGGTAACCCCCCCGACAAGAGAAGCGCATTCTAGGCAAGGTTCTTTCTTGCGTCAAGCCCGGCACTTGAACATTTTCAAACTTATCGCTAAGCGTCTTATACAAAAAAAGTTAATTTCATTTAAAAACAGCGGCTAAGCGCGATCGACGAGCTTATTTTTATTTTCAATTTTTTATAGCACAAGTAATTCAAACACTATAAGCCGCCCAGAAGCGCAGACAAATTGATGCAATAGACCAAGGATTTTAACTTTGCCCCATTCCCAATCACAAAACATAAGCACCCATACTTGCAAACTGCACAACGGGCAGCTAGAAAATGTCGCGATTCCAAGCGAACTAATTGTATATAGCGAAATATAAAAATTCAGCTACTTTAGAATATTATTCATAATAAAGGTTGACGACTCATTACAAATGGGCTTTAATAGCGACCTCTCAGCGGCCTGTTAGCTCAGTTGGTAGAGCAGCGGATTGAAAATCCGCGTGTCCTTGGTTCGATTCCGAGACAGGCCACCAAGTTTTTATAAGATCAGATTGCTAGAATCTGGTTGGCTTTAAACCGCTTTATGCGGCCCGTTAGCTCAGTTGGTAGAGCAGCGGATTGAAAATCCGCGTGTCCTTGGTTCGATTCCGAGACGGGCCACCAGTTATACAAGAACGGCTCCAATGCAAATTGGGGCCGTTTTTCATTCCATTTTCCAAATAGCTCCCCTCTATTATTTGTTGTTATTGCCTGTGGCATCGACGACGATTACGCTATCATGTTTGCTTCTTGCAATAGCTGTCATTGCGCTGTATTAAAAGCGAATATATAAAAACCCATGACAAACAGCACAACCCTTTCAGATCAAATGGTTAAAGCCATTCGCCGCGACATTTTACTTGGTACTTTTTTACCAGGTGAAAAGCTGCAGATGAATGAACTAAAGCAACATTATCAGGTGGGTGGTACGCCTATTCGTGAAGCTTTGGTGCAGTTGGTCTGGCAACATTTTGTGGTGATGGAGCCACAAAAGGGCTTTAGAGTTGCGCCTGTATCACTCGATGAATTGCGCGATATTCTGGCCACCCGGCGTGCCATTGCTGGCTTAGCCTTAGAAAAAGCCATGCAGCGTGGAGATGAGGAATGGGAGCTGAGCATTATCACCGCTTTCCATCGCATGGAGCGCATTCAATTAGATCAGCCTGGCGTGGATTACGAAGAATGGGGCGAGCGCCATATGGGCTTTCATATGGCCCTTATTAAAGCGTGCAACTCACCCATGATGCTTTCCACCTTAGAAAATATTTATAATCAGCTAGAGCGCTATCGCCATATCTGGCTCAATGGTGAATTAGACGAAGTGACTCGCTACCACGATCATGGTGAACACAAAACGATTATGGATGCAGTGCTGGCCAGAGATTTGAAGCAAGCCTTGCTGCTGATTGAAGCCCACTACCAGCATGTGATTGATTTAGCAGAATCGTTAAGCCCGGAGAAGTTTTCTGAAAGAGTGAAACACACCCCAGTCAGCGCCTAAGCCTTGCACCACTTCAAATACCACTTCGATTAAAAAGATAAGAAATGAGAAAGATTGCTTTATGTTTGGCCTTATTTTTATCTGCCTGCGGCTCATCCGAGGTTGACGATGCCAGCGACATTATCAAACAAACGCTCAAAAAGCCGAAGAGCTTCGCGCTCAAAACCGGAGAGGTCATTTGGCAAGGTAAGCTGGCAGGTCAGCAAAATGCTTTTATTGTTAAAATAAAATACACCGCAATGAATGGCCTAGACGAAACCATAGACGAGTGCAAATACGTGGCGTTTTACACGAAAGATGGCAGCAATCACTGGCAGGAAAACGGCGGGCTGGAAAACTGCATTGCAGCGGGCGGCAAGGAAGAAGAAAACGCTTTAGTCATGCTTAGAAAAATCAATTCATTCAAATAAATACTGAGACAAAAGCTTCCCACCCTGGAAAACTTTTGCTCAAGATGGCTGTACTAAAGCCTAATTGCATGCAAAGAATGGCTTGGCCTTGTGTACTCTTCCCTTGCTGCAACCACAGCCAGCTCGTAACGCGACTGGCTGGCGGTTTCCAGCAGTACACCATACACCGCCGCCGTAGTGTGCTCTAGCGCAGCTGAAATAGATTTTCCAGCCAGTAAGCTAGCTAAGAACAGCGCCGAAGTCATATCCCCTACCCCAACCGGCTCTTTATCAAAAGCAAGAATAGGGCGGCGAATCAGCCAAGCTTCGTCTTGGCTGAGCGCCAGCATCTCAAAGCTAGCTGGATCCTTGCTCTGATAATGCAGATGTTTAATCAAGATTGTTTGTGGCCCCCTGGCCAGCACCTCGTGGCAAGCCGCCACAATCTCGGCGAGGCTACTTAATGAGCGGCCCACAATCATTTCTAATTCAAGCTGATTTGGGGATACGATATTCGCCTCTGGAATCGCTTTTTCAATCAGAAACTCCGCCACGCCGGGCGCCACAATGCAACCCTTGAGCGGATGGCCCATCACTGGATCGCAGTGGTAGATCGCCAGAGGGTTGGCCGCTCTCACCATCTGCAAAGCCTCTAAGATATGCTTGCCCTGAGCTGCGCTACCGATATAGCCAGACAATACCGCATTGCACTGAGCCAGCTGCCCTGTTAGTGCAATACCTGCTGTTAGCTCGCTAATCTGCGCTTCTGGCATCACCATGCCAGCCCAATGGCCGTATTGCGTGTGATTAGAAAATTGCACGGTATGCAATGCCCAAACATTCGCACCCATGCATTGCATAGGGAACACTGCAGCACTATTTCCTGCATGGCCAAATACCACATGTGATTGAATAGACAAAATATTCATATGAGATCCAATAGTGAAATAGCTGCATAAAAAAATCACCACTCCCGAACACAGCGAAAGTGATGATTTAATGGGCCGATCAGCAGTGATGCATAAAAACTCAACAAATACACCTCTGCCCAGCACTTACCTTCTAAAAAGCAATTACTTCCAAACAATCAGGCAATGATTCTTTTTGCCGCGTCTAAGCAGAGTGTAACGGCTAAAACGATGATCAACCATGCCCATATGGTAAGTAAGATCGCTGATCTTCTGGCCATTAATACTTACCGCATCGCTTTCAATAAAGCCACGCGCTTGGCTTTTGGAGCTAGCTAATCCAGATTGAACCAGCGCATCAACAAGGCTTGTTTCGGTATAACCCAGCTCAATATGATCCACGCCATCTAGTGCTAATTGCTGGAAATCGCTTTCAGTTAAAGCACTTTGATCTTCTGCAAACAGATTCTGGCTAATGCGCTTAGCCGCCTCCAAAGCCGCCTTGCCATGTACTAACTCCGTAGCATGATCTGCCAAAATACGCTGTGCGCTTGGGGCTGCGCCGCTAGCACGATCTGCCGCTTCAATGGCATCAATTTCAGCCAGAGTCATAAAGGTAAAGTACTTCATAAAGCGGTAAACATCGTCATCCGATGTGGTCAGCCAGAACTGGTAAAACTTGTAAGGCGAGCATTTACTTGGATCCAGCCAAATGGCATTGCCTTCGCTCTTACCAAACTTAGTACCATCTGATTTAGTAATCAGCGGCATGGTAATGCCAAACACCTGCTGCTGATTCATCCGGCGAGTCAGATCAACCCCTGCCGTAATATTGCCCCATTGATCAGAGCCGCCCAATTGCAGCTGGCAATCATGGCTCTTATTTAATACTGCAAAGTCATAACTTTGCAGCAGGCTGTAGGCGAACTCGGTAAATGAAATACCCACTTCATCACGGTTCAGCCTTTGCTTTACCGATTCTTTATTAATCATGGCATTCACGGAGAAATGCTTGCCAATATCGCGCAAGAAGCTCAGCACATCCATGCCTGCAAACCAATCGTTATTGTTCACCATGGCTGCGCTATTGGCACCACAGTCAAAATCTAAGAATGGCGAGACTTGCTTGCGAATCTTATCCACCCAGCCAGCAACCACATCAGGCGTATTGAGTGAACGCTCAGTGGCTTTAAAGCTAGGATCACCAATCATACCGGTCGCGCCGCCCACCAAAGCCAAAGGGCGATGGCCTGCCATTTGAAAACGCTTTAAAGCGAGCAAAGGTACAAGATGGCCCAGATGTAAGCTATCTGCCGTTGGATCAAAGCCACAATAAAGCGTGACGGATTTCTGCGCGAGGATGGCATCGAGTGCTGCTGCATCGGTTACTTGCGCAATCAAGCCTCGCTCTTGTAACTGGCTAATTAAATTTGATTCTTTCATAGCATGCTCCATCTAAACAATAAGTAAGTGGGGATCAGCAAATCGGTAATAAATTCTGCATTTTCATAATTTGAAAAACAATGATGCACAAGCCCATCGTCGTCACGGTACAAAATGAGCAGGCATTGCCAGGAACTCGCCAATCCGCACTGTATGTGGTTTGCCTGCGCAATTTATATAGCGCCAGAGCTGGGAATAAAATCGCCAGTATGGATAGGAAAATAGCGGCAGCCCCCAGCGCTAATACAAAGCCTTCTGGGTAAATCCATGCAAATACAAACGGTGGAAGATAAGTGGCCAGAGCCGTAATTAAGCGATCATGCTTAGAATCTTTCCAACCAATACTGCTTGCCACCGAATCAAATAATCCTAAGGAAACGCATAAATAGGAGGTAAATAAAGCGATCGATGAAAACAAACTAATTAAACTAGGTATCCAGCGATTACTGGTGCTTGCATGAATAAAATCAAGAAACATGCCCACCGAGCCTTGGTTTTCCGCCAGCGTCAGAAAGCTATTCTCCCCCATTCTGGGCACGAGGCCGAGACTGCAATATTCCCAAATGCCGTAGACCAATAGCGGAATAAGCCCGCCAAGGATAAAAATATTGCGCAGCGTTTGTGGCTTATCACGGCCAATATATTTCACCATGCTGGGGATACTGCCATGAAAACCAAATGCCGTAATAAACACCGGAAATGCAGCATAGATATAGCGGCTAGAATCTTGCGCGCTATTTAAATTACCTTGATTAACATAAGGCTGAATGGTGATGGCCATTACAAAGAAGATAAAGACATTCAAACTAAATAACACACGATTAACACGATCCACGGCTCCCGTGCTCATATAGACAATAGAGCCGATTAGCAGGGTAAAGATCGCCGCAACGACGGCAGAAGGGACATCGATTCCCAAATACTGTTTAATATTTGAGGTATAGGACGAGGCAGCACCAGAGATATACGCACCAGAAAGTGCATATAAAAGCAGTAATAAGGAGGCGTTGATAATCCACAAACCTTTGTTGCCGAACAAACTTTGTGCCATTACATCAAAACCACTGCCCTCAGGAAAGGCCAGTGAGACTTCCAGCAGCATCAGCGCGGTATAGGTCATCAGCAGCCAGATACAGACCAGTGCAAGGCTAGCGTAGGTGTAGCCCATTCCAGAGGAAACCAGAGGCAAAGCCAGCATTCCTGCTCCCAGCATGGTGCCGGAAATCAGCAGCGTAGCGCCCACCGCTTTGTAGTTAATCGCAAACATAACCCAACCTTTTAATCATCCCGCACAAATAAGCGGATTGATCTGATAATTAACTTGAATAGAAACATTGATCTCTTCGATGGCAAAAAACCCACCTCGGCTGAGGCGGGTTTCTTTGCATTAAGCAGCTTTTAATTGATTGGCTTCTTTGACTTCCATATCGATGATATGGCCTAGTTTTTCTGCGAAAATGGCACGCAGATTAGTCCAGTAGTCTTCAAAGCCTTGTGGATCACGCAAGAAGTGAGTCATCACCGCAGCACGCAAGATGTAAACGCTTTGGGTTTTATCCCACTCTTTGCGGCTAAAACCACGGCTTTCAGCGTAAATCCAAGGGGTGTCCCCGTATTCGCCAAAGGCGAGCGAAGTCGATGAAGTCAGGAAATCATTGCTATAGGTGCGGCCCGATGAGTAAGAGCACACTTCATACATGCGTTGATTCAGACGGTTATGGTCTTCTAGGCTTGGATTGCCGATTTCCTTAAAGGTGAAGTTCACCATATGGAAATCTGGGTGCATCAATGGGCGCAATTCAAAGCGGCGATTACCCACCACGATCGGCTTTGCCATGGCTAATTTTTGCGCAAACCAATCGGCAGTCACAATACCGCGACCAATGACCTTGCCGTAGCCTGAAATATTCAGTGGCACTAAGCGATGCGCTGCCCATACTGCCGCAGCGGTTGCACCGGCTTTAGAGCCTTCCATAATGGATGAGCCCAGCACCACATTTTGCTCTTCACCCGCATCATCGGCTTCTTCAAATACATAGGCCGCGTGGTAGGAGATCAGATCAACAATGCGCTTGTCTTTCATACATACCGCACCGGCAGCGTATTGAATAAAGCCAGCTTTGTGCGGGTCCACCGTAATCGAATCGGCTTCAGACATCGCTTTAAAGCCTTCGTACACCGCACGTTTAGGCCAAGTTACGCCTTCAGGGATAATATCTTCGGCGCGATAACGGGCAACGAGTGCATCGTATTCCATGAATTTGCTGTTTTCATCAAGGAACATCGCGCGGACATAACCACCGTAAGCCGCATCAACGTGAACATAGAAAGACACGCCGAATTTTTCTTCACATTCACGGCGTAGCTTGATCACTTCATCTACTTGATCAATCGAGCCTTCTTCTGTTGTGCCCACTACAGCCACCATACCGAGGATAGGCGTACCTTCTTCGATCAATTTAAAGGTAATGGCACGCATGGTTTCAACGTCGGTGCGATAGTTTTCATCCACTGGCAGCGGAACAATATGCTCTTGACCAATACCCATCACATCCATGGCTTTCATCCATGAATAATGCTTAGACATTGGCACAAGGAATTTACCCAGCTGGCCTTGTTTAACACCGACACCACGTACAGTCAGCGCACGCACTTCTTCAAACAGGCCACGTTTTTTCAGCTCGTCAGACAAATCCAGAATGGCTGTTGGTGACATATTCAGTAATTGCTTTTCGCTCATGCCAGCCACTAAATCTTTGGCTTTTTCGTGTTGAGCAATGGCTAAAGGCAGAGATTTCAGATTGCGAGCAACCCAAACGCCTTCGTAGTTAGCAACCGTACCGCCAGAAGTAATATGGCCCCATGATTTTTGGACGTCGTAACCAAACATCGCACACAGATCACGGCCTGCTTCTAATTCAAGCTCAGTCGTAGTAGGCGACGCTTCATGCGCACAGTTGTTTGGGTTGTAAAGCATGGTCATCACATAAGCGATATTTGAAACCATCAAAGTATCGGCATTCATGTGGCCCAAATAACGCGGCGAGAACCAAGGCACTGAAGTGGTTTTTAGCTTGGAAGACAGCTGACGCAAAATGCCTTCGGTGCGATAAAGCGTATTACGGAAATCAGGCTGATGCTGATCCATTGGGGTAAGCAAAGGAGCATCTTCTGGGTGAAAATCTGCACGCCAGTGAATATGCTCATCCACCGCATAATCGACCATTTCTTTAAAGAATTCACGGTTTTCTGATTTTGGGCCTAGAAACAGCGCATCAACATTCATTGTGGTTTTAAACATTTTGAACTCCTGATTAATTTAATTTTGAGCCGGCGCTTAATGCGCAGCAGCGTGTTGTTCGTCAAGGGCTTCTTGCTTGGCGGCCTTACTTGCGGCCACAACTTGCAGTTTTTCCGCTTGACGTAATTTGTCTTTTTGGCCGTAGGCATAGACAAGGAAGGGAATCACAAGCATCACGATCAGACCGATCAGCTGGAACATGAAGTAACCCGATGAGGAGCCTTTAAAGCTGCCAGGTGGAATAAACGCAAGGTAAGCAGCCAGCAGCGACATCACAAAACCCATGCCGGAAACGATCCACATGCCTAAATTGCCACCGGGCACTTTAAAGCTGCGTTCAATATCTGGGCGTTTGTAACGAAGCCAGATGGCTGCGGCAAACATGAACAGATAAGCCACGAGGTAAACCAGACCAGTAAGCCCCATCAACATAAAGTAGAAGTTATCTACATCAGGGATCACGGTGATCAACACACCCACCAAGCTAATGGCAAGCGCTTGGATAATGACCAAGGTAACGGGCACGCCGTGCTTGTTCGATTTTTGCAAGAAGGCAGGTAATGCACCTGAATTAGCCGTAGCTTGCAGGCCACGTACAGGGCCAAGCACCCAAGAATTAACCTGACCAATGAGCCCTAAGGCAATGGATAAGCCCATCACCGGAGCGAGCCAAGGCATGCCCCACTTAGTGAAGTAGAGTTCAAACGCCTGCATCAAACCGGCAGTCATTGAGATCTCTTCTTTAGGAATGGCCACGAAGATGGCGGCAGAGCCAACAACCGAGAGGAAAACCATGATGATCGACACCAGAATGATGGCAATCGGATAATTACGTTTCGCGTCTTTAATTGAAGACACATTCGAGGCAGAGACTTCCATCCCCATTACAACGAAGATAAAGCCGATGAACAGACCTAAAGTACCGGCATCGCTAAAATGCGGGATCATATTCGACATGCTAAAAGACACATCGGTCATGATGGGATTGCCGCCCAGCACATAAGCAATACCGGCAATAATCAGCACAATCCCTGGCAAGAACACACCCAAGCTCACACAAATAGTGGAAACCCAGCCCAGTGTTTTAACCCCTTGCAAATTCACCAGCGTGCAACCCCACCACACCACCAGAATCATTCCCAACATAAAGAACTTATTGGTCGCCAGCGCCGGATCAACCACATAGGCGATGGTAGCGGCGATGATCATGATGATCGACGTCATACCAAATACCATTTGAATCCACTGCATCCAAACGGCGACAAAACCTAAACGCTCGCCAAAGGCTTCACGTACCCAGATAAAGATCCCGCCATCTTGTGGCCACGCTGTTGCCAGCTCTGCGGCAACTAAGGCAGTAGGAACCAAGAACAACAAGGCCGCAGCCAGTGTTAAGAAAATTGTCATCATCCCTGGCTGCGCAGTCATAGGCAGCGTACGGACGCTTACTACAACGGCAGCGGTGATCATGACAAAGGTTGACACCCCAATTTTGGGGCTAGCTTCAGTACTAGACATGCTTGGCCTCTTTGTCGAATATTTCAGTAATTTCGAAATATTTTATATTTTCGACAAAAAAAGAGGATTGACTGAGATCAACAATCTGTAAGCAAATAGTGCATTGCCATGTACTAACAATCAGAGTATCAAACGATGTCCAAGCAAAAAGCGTATAAAACAAACAAATAAATCATTTAAATACAAACACTTAATTAAAATACATCATCGGTAAATTCTGATAATTCCGTTTGTTTTTACTGTAAGAATTAAGCCAAAATACGCAGCTAGCGATCGATACCATCCCAACTAAAAGGCGTAAAAAAACCCTCAGCAAGAGGGTTCCAAGTGTTTGATCTGTCTACAGGCAAGTATGCAACTGGTAGAATCGCCCTCTTAGCCAAAGCTTTGGCCTTATCAATAAAGAATATATGTCTGCAAGCCCAATAGATTTGATTGACTTTGCCGCGCTAAATTTGCTGCGCTACCCAGCAAAGCATGCTAAAGATTTACGTGCATGGGATGCGAGTGATGAATACCTTGCAGAATTTATTCGTGCGGATGCACCAGCGCTGCTAATCAACGATGCTTTTGGCGCGCTACATTGTGCCGTGGGCGTAAACGCGTTTCATATCAATGATTCTTGGTGCTCACAGCACGCCATTGAAATCAATAGCCAGCAAAGCTTTACGCCCTACTCTGGCCAAGCGCTGGCCTATGGCCTTGTTAAGCTGCCCAAGTCTTTGTCTTTATTTGAAGCTCAGCTGCAAGAGGCAGCGAGGCATTTAAGCGAGCCGCTCACCTTACATTTCTCAGGCATGCAAAAGCACGTCAGCAATGGGCATTTAGACATTATTAAATCTTGTTGCGATGACGTTGAATACCTGCCTACGCAGCGAAAGGCGCGCATGTACAGCGCCCGCCTGCGACCAAGCCAAAAAATCGCCACGCCCTATCTGCAAGCCGTGCCCGAGCTAGGCCTCACACTCCACAATGCACCAGGTGTTTTTGCCGAGCAAAAAGTAGATATAGGCTCACGCTTTTTTATCGAGCATTTCGATCGCTTGCCAAGCGCAGAGACCGTTGCCGACGTGGGCTGCGGCAATGGCCTGCTATCCCTAGCCTTCCACCGCCTCCACCCCAAGGCCGAATTACATTTATTTGATGAATCTTTAGCAGCAGTAGAATCCGCCCAACTCAGCTTTGCCGCCAATTTTCCAGACGCTAGCTGCCAAATCCAGCACAGCGATGGCCTCTCTAGCGCGGTAGCAGACAGGCAAATTTTTGACTTAATCCTGATCAACCCACCATTTCATCAGCAAAACACCGTCACCACCGATATTGCACTCAGCATGTTTGCCCAAGCCAAGCAATGCATGAGCAGCACTAGTGAATTATGGATAGTGGCTAACCGGCACTTAAACTATCAGGCCGCGCTAAAGAAAAACTTCAGACAGATTGAGCTAATCGCGCAGAACGCCAAATTTGTGATTATCAAAGCGAAACAATGAAAGGCTAAAACCTAAGATCTGTAGACACGGAGAAAACCTTAAAAGCAAGTAAAACCTAAGGTCATGCAGGGCGTGTAGATTTTGTAGGGCGGGTGAAACCCGCCGGACTTTGGCATGACAAGCTAGGAAATCGGCGGGTTTCACCCGCCCTACGAATAACACGCCACCCGCAAACGTAAGTACGATCAAGCTGTGCCCACCCCACAAAGGCCAATCAGCCAAACCGTCTTGCCGCTTCCACTGCCAGTCCTGCCGAATAAATCACCTTCTACATGGCGGGCATTGGTGGTAAAAGGCTTTGAGTTAGCCCATCTATCAGAAGTGCATCGAACTCCACTTTTGCCTCCCCACATACTCTCGGATAAAGTCAGCAACTCCTTGAGCTGCTGGCGACAAGGGCCGCTCTTTCTTAGTCAGCAGATAAAACTTTCGACTAAGCTGGGGTGCTAGCAGCGAACGTGTTTGCAAATTATAGAGATCAAGGAGCGAAGTGGCATACGGCAAACAGATTGTCACCCCAAGTCCGGCAGCCACCATACTGAGGGCTGTGGTCATAAAGGTTACCTCAACATCAGGAGTCAGTGTCAGAGTACCCGATGCGGCCTGCAAATCAGCGCTTAACCGTTGTGTATATTCTCCTTGCAACGCAATCAGCGGGTAGCGGGAAATATCTGTCCAGGTCACAGAGCTCTGCGTACCTAGCGGGTGATCCGGTGGAAATACCGCGACAAAAGGAATTTCAAACAAACTGTGTGCCGTGATTTCATGTGACGCCTCCCGTTCTGGCCCAATGGCGAAATCAACTTCGCCACTATGTACTTTTGACTGCACCGCTTCCACTGCGCAGTCCGACAAACGAATCTGTACTGCTGGGTATTGCTTATTGAATGCAGCAATGATTTCGGGCATCAGCGTACAAGCCATCAGCTGTGGTGCAGCGACTCGGACCAAGCCACTCTTCAAGGTCTTCAAATCACGGATAGCGTGAAATGCTTCATCAAGATCCTGCAGGACTCGGATAGCCAAAGGCAAGAATTCACCTCCAACCTCGGACAGCTGCACTTTGCGTGTGCTGCGATAAACCACCTGCACGCCTAAAGTATTCTCCAGCTCCTTAATCAAACCACTCAGTGCCGACTGGGTGATGTGCAGTTGACTTGCTGCTTCAGTAAAGCTTGCTGATTTGGCAACAGCCACAAAAGCACGCAGTTGTCGCAAAGTTACATTCATCATATTTTCTGATATATCCACAATAAAAAAATGATTGAATTATCAATAGAATTAACTTCTAATTAATTTGGCTATAAAAATTCGTGCAATATTTTTAAGCGCCTTTAGGAGACGAAACAATCATGATTCATCCCCATTCCAAGAGCTTCCCTACAACCAGAACACTGATGTTACCCACCATCCAGGATGCCGCGTCATGAGTAGCCAGCCCCTTATCAACATCCCCGAGTTAATCGACGCAAACAAGATTAGCAGCACTCAGATGTGGATTATGATCATGATTGGCTTAACTGTGCTGATGGATGGTTTCGATGTACAAGCCATGGGCTATGTTGCACCGGCTATTATCAAGGAGTGGGGCGTTAGCAAAGCGAACCTCGGACCAGTATTTGGTGCTGGGCTCTTGGGCATGTTAGTTGGCTCGCTGGCGCTCAGCACCTTGGCCGACAAGATTGGCCGCCGCCCCGTCCTAATCTGGGCAACAATTTTCTATGCCGTGTGCACGCTTGCTACAACACAAGTCACCACAATCATAGAGCTGCAAATCATGCGATTTATGACGGGGCTAGGGCTTGGTGCAATCATGCCCAGTGCGCTGGCACTAGTGGGAGAGTTCAGCCCAAAACGAAAAAAAGTTACACTGATGATGCTGGTCTCCTGCGGGTTTACCCTAGGTGCAGTGCTCGGTGGGCTACTTTCATCCATGATGATTCCAGCGCTAGGCTGGCAATCGGTATTCTACCTTGGAGGCATTTCCCCCTTAGTTATAGCGGCCCTGATGTACTTCTTTTTGCCAGAATCGATGCAGTTTTTGATAATCAAGGGCAAAAAACTAGAAAACGTCGCCGCTACCCTGCGCAAGATCGACTCATCTGTGCAAATCGACTCTGAGAGTCGCTATGTCATACCCGAGAAAAGACAAGGCGGCGCGCCTGTCGCTGAACTTTTCCGTGAGGGACGAGCTAAAGTAACCATCCTACTTTGGGGGGTGAATTTTATGAACCTCCTCAATCTATATTTTCTTTCAAACTGGCTACCGACCGTAGCCAACAGTGTGGGGCTTTCCACCTCTATGGCGGTGTTGATTGGCACAGCTCTGCAGGTTGGGGGGGTGCTAGGCACAGTTTTAATGGGGCCGGCGATTGATCGCATCGGATTTTTTAAAGTACTAGTTCCGTCGTTTGCAATCGCAGCATTTACTATCGCAATGATCGGCCAATCGACCGCTTCGCTACCCTTGCTGTTCCTTGTAATTATAGTAACTGGCTTTTCCATAATCGGCGGGCAGCCTGCGGTCAATGCACTTGCTGCCACCTACTACCCAACGACCCTACGCTCAACGGGAATTGGCTGGAGTCTAGGCATAGGCCGCGTCGGCTCGATTGTTGGCCCAGTGTTAGGAGGGGAGTTAATCCGACTCAACTGGTCCTATAGTGACATTTTTCTCGCCATGGCTGTGCCCACGATGGGATCTGTATTGATGCTGCTGCTCATCGCTAGGGAGCTACCGCTGACCATCATTAGTCAAAAACGGTAAGTACGCCTCTATCGACTTACGAAATATTCACGAAACTCAGCAGGAACACTAATGACGCACCAACACTCCGCATTGAGCCTTATGATTGGGCGTACCTTAATGGGAGTCTTATTTTTCGTCTCAGGCCTCAACAAAATAGGACAATTTACAAGTATCGCAAGTTTTATGGCATCCAAAGGCCTGCCTGCTGCCGAAGTACTACTGGCAGCCACCATTGTGTTAGAGGTGTGTGGTAGCCTGGCACTGATTGCGGGCTGGCGAGTACGATATGTTGCATGGACCTTGCTGATATTTACTGCGGGGGCCGCCGTAATTTTCCATGCTTTCTGGGCAGCAGAAGCAGCTACCTACCAAAATCAGCTGAATCACTTTCTGAAAAACGTCGCCATCATGGGGGGGCTGCTCTGCCTTAGCACTGTGGGCTCCGGATCGTGGGGCATTGATGAACGTAAACCAGAAAAAGAATGAACTTCTCCCCTACTCACTTTTTACTTATCTACTGATGTTACGCAAGCATCTAGACAGAATGGGAGCTGTAGCTTATTAAAAAAATCACAACCCATTGATTTTTCGTTATCGCAGCGTGACATCAGTTAAGTAATGCACCATAAATCACTTTGAATAAGCAAGGCCCCTAGCAGTAAGCCCTCGTAGAACCGTAACGCATTGGCACATCTACTAATATGCCAAAAGTATGGATAAAAGCCCCTCTATGCGGAGGGCATTCGTGGCAAGGGGTTACCACAGAGCAACCATCAGCCAAACCGCCTTGCCGCTTCCACTGCCAATCCTGTGCCGATACTGCCAAATAAATCACCTTCTACATGGCGGGCATTAGGCAATAATGCACCGACTTGGGCACGCAGTAGTGGCACGCCGCTAGAGCCGCCGGTAAAGAATACGGTATCGACTTGCTCAACGGTGATGCCTGCGGTGTTTAATAGCTCAGTGACTGTTTTTTCTACCGTATCCACCAAGCGAGAAATCGAATGATCAAAATCGGCGCGGGTCAGCTCATGAGTCAGATCGTCTTCTAATCTATCCAGCAAGATCGTGGTTTTATCGCTGCTAGAGAGTGCAATTTTGGCGTCTTCAACTTGCAAGGCCAGCCAGTGCCCGGCGCGTTGCTCGATCAGGCTCATCAAGCGATCCAGCTTATCGCGCTCCATTGCATCGCGATAAACATCGGCCAGATCACTCCAAGAGCGGCGGGTGTAGGCAAAGTTAATCGTGTGCCAAGTGGCCAGATTAAAGAAGGTGCCCGAGGGGACTTCCGAGTTATTCTTTAGCCGCGTTTTATAGCCCAGTAAGGGCATTACGCCAGCAAGGCTCAGCGCTTTATCAAAATCTGTGCCGCCAATATGCACACCGGCGCTGGCTAATAAATCATCGCGGCGATCTAGAAGCTTTGCACGCTCTGGCGATAAACGCACCAACGAAAAATCCGAAGTACCACCGCCAATATCCACAATCAGCACCAGCTCTTCTTTTTGAATACTGCACTCGTAATGAAAAGCGGCCGCAATCGGCTCAAACTGAAAACTAATTTCCTTAAAGCCTACTTGATAGGCAATCTCGGCCAGCGTTTTTTCGGCTTGCGCATCGGCCGCCGCATCGTCATCAACAAAATGCACAGGGCGGCCAAATACCGCCTGCTCGAAAGGCCGACCCGCCGTGGCTTCAGCGCGAAGTTTTAATTCACCAATATATTTGGCTAATAAGCCACGCAGCGGTATGGCACGGCCATTTACTTCGGTTTGCGCGTCGATCAGGCTGCTGCCCAACAGGCTTTTAAGTGAGCGCATCAAGCGGCCTTCGTAGCCTTCTAGATACTCGCCCATGGCCGCGCGGCCAAAGCAAACCGAATCTTCTTCGGCATTAAAAAACACCATCGAAGGCAGTGTGGCCTTGCCATCTTCCAAAGAAATCAGCGTGTTGTGGCCGGGGCGAACCCAGCCCACCGTAGAATTAGAAGTACCAAAATCGATGCCGCAGGCACGAGCAAAATTAGGAGTAGTCACAGGCCTGTTCCGGACGGCAAAAAGGGGCGTAATTCTACCCGCCAAAGGCGAACAAAACAATTTCGAATCATCGTCTTATCTTTTAATATTTGTATTGAGTTAATCAGATTTGCCCCCATTTACGTTCAATACTTAAGCCAGAATGAGCAGCACAAGCATGGAATTAACCATTTCGGCACTTTCGCCCGATGAAAAATACGCACTCATCAGCGATTGTGTTGTACCACGCCCTATTGCATGGATTAATACCCAAAGCGTCAATGGCATCGTTAATGTAGCGCCTTTTTCTTACTTTAATATTGTGTCTAATGAGCCCATGATTGTTTCGGTGAGTATTAATCGCCGCCACGATAATGCCCTGCTTAAAGATACTGCGCGCAATATTTTGCAAACGGGGGAATGCGTGGTTCACCTGCCATCGCGCGGACACGCACCACAAGTGAATGCCAGCGCGGCCGCTTTTGCCCCAAATGAAAGCGAAGCTACCGCCCTTGGGCTAGCCCTTACGCCATCCACCGCCGTAAAACCACCCCGCCTTGCCGATTGCGGTATTGCGCTGGAGTGCCGTCTGCATATGCATGTGGAAGTCGGCGATCCGGTTGTGGCTGATTTAATTTTGCTGGAAGTGATACACATTGGCGTGGCGGATGATTTGCTCAGAGACGGGCGCATCCACCCCGAGCCACTCGATCCGCTCTCCCGCCTTGGCGGCCCAGACTACGCCGTAATTGGTGAGCGCTTTATTATTCAGAGACCTAAATAAATGAGCAAATCCAATATGAACAAAACCATTATCCATAGCAACAACGCACCCAAAGCTGTCGGCACGTACTCGCAAGCCGTCAAAATCGGCAATACCGTGTATTTATCCGGCCAGATTGGCCTCGATCCTGCCAGCGGCATTCTGGCCGAAGGCTTTAATGCCCAAACGCATCAAGTCTTTCAGAATCTGCGTGCGGTATGTCAGGCCGCAGGTGGCGACTTGCAAAATATAGCTAAGCTAGGTGTATTTGTTACCGACCTAAGCAACTTTGCAGCCCTAAACGACATCATGGGGCAATATTTTACCGAGCCCTACCCCGCCCGAGCCGCCATTCAAGCCGCAGCGCTACCTAAGGGTGCACTGGTTGAGGCCGATGGGGTGATGGTTTTAGATTTGTAACTCCCCGAAATAGATGCGGATCACTGGAGGCCCTGATGCAAACAAAATCCCATTGGGAGCAGGTTTATTCAAGTAAGGCGACCGATGCAGTCAGTTGGTTTCAGGAGCACGCCGAGCATTCTTTAAAGCTGATTCAAAAAACGGGCCTGCCGCTATCCGCAGCGATTATTGATATAGGCGGCGGCGCATCGACGTTGGTCGATGATTTATTAGCAAATGGCTATCGCAATCTCACCGTTTTAGATCTTTCTGCTGCGGCAATGGCAGCGGCTGCAAAGCGCCTTGGAAGCCGCGGCCTCGATGTAAAGTGGATCGAGGCCGATATAACCCAAGCCCCGCTACCAACAAAGACCTACGATATTTGGCACGACCGTGCTGTTTTTCACTTTTTGACTTCAGAAGCAGAAAGGCAAGCCTATGTCGCAGCGGTACTTGATGCGGTAAAACTCGGCGGGCATGTCATCGTCGCCACTTTTGCGGAAGACGGCCCCACACAATGCAGCGGCCTACCCGTGATGCGCTACAACGCCACCGATCTACATTCTGAATTTGGCACTCCTTTTGAGCTGGTGCATCACGACAAAGAAGCACACCACACCCCTTTTGGCACCATCCAGCAATTTGTGTACTGCTACTGCCGCAAAGTTTCTTAACAATAAGCTTACGCAGTCATTGTATAAAACGGGTTTTCTCCGTGAAACTTCGTGTTCTCAGGGTCCTCCGTGGTTCAAGATTTGGGTTTTCACTGCGTAGCATCACTAATCAATCACCCTCTGGAGAAAAGCTATTTTCCAAAATCCTAGTGACAAAGCCATCCGCCAGTTTCTACTCAGCATCCACCGCATCGCCGTAGTGGGCCTTTCGCCCAAGCCCGATCGACCAAGCTTTGCTGTGGCCAAAGTGATGCAACAGGTGGGTATGCAAATTGTGCCGGTGCGCCCTTTTACCGAAAGCGTACTGGGCGAGCCGGCTTATGCCAGCCTGAGTGATGTGCCGGACAAGGTAGATTTGGTGAATGTGTTCCGAGCCGCAGATCAAGTCGACGCGATTGTGGATGAAGCCATCGCCTTGCAGATCCCGGCAATATGGATTCAGCAGGGCATTATTAATGAGGCAGCGGCAGAACGCGCCCAAGCCGCCGGGCTGTTTGTGGTGATGGATCGATGTATCAAGATTGATTATTTGCGGCTCTGCCTGTGAGCTGCCATCTGGTCTTAGGGGATTTTGCCGCAGATATTCTGCGGGAGTTGCTTGGCCCCTATGCCGATATCCGCATCCACAGGGATGACTTAGCACTTGGCCCGCTGGGTGATATCGATCATGTTTACCCCGCAGCCAGAATTCAGTTTTGGAATGAAGTATTCCCACTATCCAGCTTTGACTTTAGCGATGTGCTCCCCGCAGGCAACGCTCAGCTCGCAGCTCTGCCACAAGACCTTACTTTATGGATAGGCACATCTTGTGGCGAGGCGCTTTTGCTGCGCCGCTTAGCATGGTGGCGAAATCAAACGGGGCAAAATTTTAAGCTGATTATTCCTGACACCTCAGGAGTCGTCAGCTATATTGCAGGTCAAGTACCACTCAGCCTGCTTCGCCCCGAGCAAATCGAATCGGCCAATAGCGAACTCGTTCCTCTCGCCCAATTACAAAAATTAGCGCAAGAATGGCAAACGCTGTGCCAGCAAACCAGTATGTTTCGTGGCTGGAATGGGCAGACGTTTCAACATCTGGGCGAAACCGTGCTCGACGCCGAAATGCTGGCTTTAATCACCGACAACTACTTGCCTTGCCGCCAGATTGCAGGGCTTTGGATACAGGCTAGCAAAGACTTTTTTCGCAGTGACGTATTAGCCATGTGGCGCTTACGCTGCTTGGCGGCGCAAGGACTGATCGAAATGGAAAGCCACCCCGATCAGCACGATTTATTTGCTTTTAAAGTGCGTAAAAATTTTATTAAATAAAAAGCCGCAGCTCCAGCTCTGCGGCTTTTCGTTTTTCATAGGGGGTGAAACGACGAAGTCGTTACGCAGGCGGTGCGCAAGAAAAGCACTTGCACACCCTATGAATTCATCTGCTTTTATATTTGTCTTTATCCAACTCAATCTCTCTAGGGTCTGTTGACATTTCATTCACAATTGCCGCGAATGAAACGTCAACAGATCCTAGCGCAATTCCGGTAATTTTTTCGCTACGACTAAATAGCTACGACTTTCCGGAAGAGCTTGCTGCACAAAATTCACGATTGAATCAACGGTTACCGTATCAATTTTCCCCGCCATCCGCCGATCCGTTGGATGATCGTCAAAAGCGATATTGGCGCGAAACACCCGCCCACCCAAACGTTTAAAGGTATTTATTTTTAGTTCGCTAGGCTGGTAATTCATCAATTTCAACCATTGCTGAGCTTGAGCACGGCTGCGGATATCCAGATCACGGCTCATTGCCGACGCCAAACCTTCTAGCACCCATTGATTTGAATTTTGATACCGCGTGGAAAACGGATAGGCCAGCATATTGTATTTGTTGCCATGCAATTGCTCCATTTTGCTTTGCTCGCTTAACCAGGATTGCAGCTTATCTTGCACAGCAATAGATGGAACAATAATCAAGGAATCATAGGCAAAAGGATCATCCATAAAAAAATTAGCCAAGCCTTCACGCCATAAATCCGATTGCACCGTGCCGCACTGATTTAATAAATGCATCACCCGCCATTGGCCCTGAGCGCCAGGGTCGCGCCAAACAAAGCCTAGATGAGAAAACCGTAAATTGTAAGCCGATAAATCTTGGCCTACCCGCGCAATCAGCGCCACTTTAGGCTTGATTTCATCCAGCTGCTGCATGCTGGCGTAGCCTGCGGCCATCGCCTGACGAAATGCCTCAGCATTAGGCGGCGCATCCTGGCACGCACGCCCAGCCCAGACATGGCTCATTAGCAGACTGGCGATCAGCCCAAGCAGCCATTGATTCGAGCGCATGCAAACATCCCCTTATTGGGCAGAAATTTTGGATTGGTGCAGCAAAGACATCCCTATTTCATTGGGAATAAACGCCACTAATTTGCCCGAGGCAATCAAAGCATAGCCAGTGCTTTCAACGGTCGTTTTAATCGATGTGCCCACGGCAATGCCTAATTCTTTAAGCATGGCTTCGCTGACTTTCACCATATAACGACTGCCATCACTCACCCGCTCAATCGTCAGCATGCTCGCCTCTGCCGCTACCTTACCCACGCCTACCACCGTAAAGCCCACTCCCAAACCCAATGCCGCCGAGGCTTCAACAGGCTTACCTTCTAGCGACAATACCGGCGAAAGCACCACAGACATCAAACCACTTTGCAGTATTTCACTCCCTTCATTGCGAGCCTGTGCGGGGGCTGTAAATAAACAACTGGCTAGCAAGATTGCAAATAATAAAGTTGGTTTTAGCATTTTTATAATCCTTTTAAAAAGACTTTAGAAAACACATAAATGAATAAAAATGTCAGCTTTGTAAAAAACATGCGGGAAGCATCTATATAAATCAAGTCATGCTCTGACACAAAAAATTAGTGTATTGCACAATTAGCCGATCATATACAAACTAAAACCCATACAGGCATCCCCTTAAATTCGCCAGGCAAAGCTTAGCATGTAATTTTTTTCTTATTCACGCATTGCCTTAAATGGCCGCTAAGTTTACCTTTAGTTAAATTCTTCAGCGACGCACCAAGTATATGAAACTTCAATTCACAAAGATGCAAGGCCTAGGTAATGATTTTATGGTGATTGATGGGGTTAATCAGCAGGTCAAGCTGAGCACCGACACCATACGCCAGCTAGGTGATCGGCATTTTGGCATTGGTTTTGACCAGCTTTTATTAGTGGAAAACTCGCCACGTGCCGATATCGATTTTAGCTACCGCATTTTTAATAATGACGGCGGCGAAGTGGAGCAATGCGGCAATGGCGCACGCTGCTTTGCACGCTTTGTGCACGATAAAAAGCTAAGCCTTAAAAAAGAAATCGCCGTTGAAACAGCAAGAGGGGTGATTTACCCAAGGCTAGAAGATAATGGCCATGTCAGCGTCAACATGGGCGTGCCGCAATTTACCCCAAAGGAAATCCCCTTTCTTGCGGACGCTATTGAAGAAGGCGATCGGGTCATCCATTCACTCGATGTTGACGGCGTAAGCTTTGAGATTAGCGTGGTCTCGATGGGCAACCCACACGCGGTGCAAGTTGTTGCTGACGTTGAAGCTGCCCCTGTTGCCAGCATCGGTCCAAAGATTGAAAACCACCCGCAATTCCCATCCAAGGTAAATGTTGGCTTTATGCAAATCATCAGCCGTGATGAAATCAAACTCCGCGTGTTTGAACGCGCTGCGGGCGAAACGCTGGCTTGCGGCACAGGCGCTTGTGCTGCGGTTGTAGCGGGGATACGTCGTGGCTTACTCAACCCTCGCGTTCGCGTCATCACTCATGGTGGCGAGCTGACCATTGCTTGGGAAGGGAATTCGCAAGCAGTATGGATGACCGGCCCGGCCGTCACCGTGTTTGACGGCACTATCAATCTCCAAGGAGAAGAATATGCAGCCTAATGAAATCGTCGCTTGGCTTCGGAACAACCCAGAATTTTTTGACCAATACGCCGATGAGCTGGCTGAAATCTATGTGCCGCACACGCACCGCGGCCAGGCTATTTCTCTGGCCGAGCGGCAACTGCTTACCCTGCGCGAAAAAAACCGCTCGCTGGAGCTGCGCTTAGGAGATTTACTAGAATTTGGGACCGAAAATGACCATATCTCAGAGAAGCTGCACCAACTGAGTGTCAGCCTGATGCAGGCCGATGATTTGGCCAGCATGATCGGCACCTTGGAATACCATTTGCAGCATCGCTTTGGTGTGCCGCATATTGCCTTACGACTGTGGCTGAATAGCGATTGTAATCTACGCGAATTTGCTCCCGTAGGAGACGCGGTGCAAAAGTTAGCGCAAAACTTAGTCTCGCCTTACTGCGGCCCCTATGTCACCGATGAAGTGCTGTCTTGGTTTGATGTTGAATCGAGCACGCTAAAATCCTTCGCCCAATTTGCTCTGCGCACCGGCGGCGAGCCATTTGGTGTACTCGTCATGGCCAGTGAAGATATTGAGCGCTTCTACCCTGATATGGGCACGCTGTATTTACAGCGCTTATCTGATTTAGTATCCGCATCGATTCGCCGCGCCGTTCCCCAATTTGCGCCCGATGACGAGCCTATGCTGCTCACCGAAGAAGTGTGATGCAAGTTGCGACGGAGCGTCTTCCCCTAACTCACAGGGAAGATGCTGCCCCCAGCAGCAAGCCTGCGGATAAAGGTGATAGCACCGAACAAATCAACGCAAAACACGCCATGCTCGCCCACTTTGTGCAATATTTGGAAGGCGAAAAAGGCGCTGGGGAACACACCCGTGCAGCCTACGCCCGCGATATGGCCACCCTAATGGAATGCGCGGTTGGCCATGATTTATCGGCGCTCACGCCCAAAGAAATTCGCGGCTATGTACGAAAACTAACCGGCCAAAGCCTATCGGCCAGAAGCATCGCCCGCACGCTTTCCACTTGGCGTACGTTTTACCGGCTGATGTGCCGTGATTTTCACTGGCCCATAAACCCGGCCGACGGGGTAAAGCCCCCAAAATCCAGTAAAAAGCTACCGGCCGCGATGACCATTGATGACGCCAGCGGCTTTTTAGAAAACATGCCCGACGACGAAATCCTAGCCTGCCGCGATAAGGCGATCTTCGAGTTAGCCTATTCCTCAGGCCTGCGCGTAGCGGAATTGGTTTCGATTACCCTGCTGGATTTAGACCTCAATCACGGCATGGCGGTAGTCACCGGTAAGGGCGGAAAAACACGGCAACTCCCTGTGGGTAGCGTGGCCTGTGAAGCAATCCGCCGCTGGCTGTTAGAGCGCCCCAAGCTAGCCCCAAAAGACAACACCGTTTTTATCGGCAAAAACGGCGGCTCGCTCAGCACCCGCGCGGTGCAATTACGCATCAAATATTGGGAAACCAAACTCAACATCGCCGAGCCGCTCTATCCACACAAACTGCGCCACAGCTGCGCCAGCCATTTACTGCAAAGCTCCCGCGATCTACGCGCCGTGCAAGAACTCCTCGGCCACGCCAGCATCGCCACCACCCAAGTCTATACCCACCTCGATTACCAGCACCTAGCACAAGAATACGACCGCACGCACCCAAGGGCTAAAAAGCCTGAGGATCAAGAAGAGAAGTAGTTTTGTTGTTGGGTAAGCACAAACCCAAATCTTGAAACACGGAGGGCACGGAGAACGCGGAGTTTCACGGAGAAAAACAGAGGAGAATTATTGTGGTGAGGTTTGTAGGGTGTACAACGACGCAGTCGTTGCGCACCGAAAGCGGTGCGCAAGAAAAACGATTTGCACACCCTACGCAAAACCAGACTTTGACCTTAAGTTGATAGGATTGGGTTGTCCCCCGCCATAAGCGACTTAAGAAAACTTCCCCTGCAATTTAAATTCCTCAGTCGCTTTCATTAAAGCCGTAGCAGTCCCCGGCTCCATTGCTGCATGACCGGCATCAGGAATGATATGCAAGGTGGATTCAGGCCAAGCTTGATGCAGGCGATAAGCCGATTTTGGTGGGCAAATCACGTCGTAACGACCTTGAATAATCACCGCTGGCAGATGGCGAATTTTGCCCACCTGTTGCACCAATTGGTCTTCTGCCATAAACCCAGCATGGTACATATAATGCGCCTCTAAGCGGCCTAAGCTAGTGCAAACGGCATCGGTTTCAAACTGAGCAATCGTGCTGCTTTGCGGTTCTAAAAATAGACAACTTCCTTCGTAACGGCTCCAACTGCGGGCGGCGGGCAGATAGACTGCTGGATCATCATTAAAGAGGCGCTGACTATAGGCTTCGAGCAAGTTGTCTCGCTCAGACGCTGGAATTTGCGCGGCGAATTCGGCGTGGACTTCTGGGTAAAAATGGCCGATGCCATTCACAAACCAATCCACCTCGGCCTTGGTACAGAGAAAAATCCCACGCAAGATAAAGCCTAAACACGCTTCAGGATGCGCCTCACCATAGGCCAGCGAAAGAGTGGAACCCCAAGAGCCGCCAAACACCAACCACTGCTCTACATCCAACATCTGACGCAAGACTTCGATATCGGCGATTAAATGAGTGGTGGTGTTATTGCGATACTCGCCCAAGGGCGTCGATTGCCCTGCACCGCGTTGATCAAATAGCACAATGCGGTAATAGGCTGGGTCAAAAAAGCGGCGATGCATGGGTGAAGTACCGCCACCAGGGCCACCATGCAAAAACAGCACCGGCACGCCATCTGGATTACCGCATTCTTCCCAATAAAGGGTGTGCACATCATCCACGGCCAAGCGGCCACTGCGGTGAGGTTGAATTTCTGGAAACAATAAATCGCTCATTCAAATCCCTTACTGAATTTTTAAAACCCCAATATTCTCGCCCCTTGGTAAAAGATAAACGACAGCACCCAAGCAAGTAATAAAGAATAGACCACAGAGAAAGTCGTTAGCGCTACGCTATTCGATTCCTTGCGCATGGCCGCAATAGTAGAAACGCAGGGCACATAGGTCAATGAAAATAGCATAAAGCTATAAGCCGATACCGGATCAAGCACGATAGATAAATGATGCGCCAAGGCAGGGCCATCTTGCCCGGCAATCACCGCCAGCGCGCCAAGCACCACTTCTTTGGCCACAAAGCCAAACATTAAGGCAATCGATAGCTCAGCCTGAATACCGATCGGTGATAACACTGGCTGAAAGAACTCAGCAATCATGGTGGAATAACTGTGTTGTGGATTTGGATAATTACTCAGCAGCCAAACCAAGACCACGCCGATCACAATCATGGTCGTCGCCAAGCGTACAAAGCCTGCCGCCTCGCCCCAGCCGCGTAAAAATATTTGCCGCAGCACAGGAAAGCGATAAGGCGGCAGCTCTAGCGTAAACGGCTCAGTCGATTTAAAGCGGCCACGCAGCAGGAGTGCCGTGCCCATAGAGATAAAAATACTCGCAAAATAGAGTGATAACAGCACCCAAGGCGCTTGCAGCGGGCTAAACAGCGCGCCGGTTAAAAACAGAAAAATCTGTAAACGCGCCGAGCAAAGCGAAAATGGAATGGCCAGCATCGTCAGTAAACGTGCCTTTCTATCCCTTATCACCCTTGTTGCCATCAGCGCAGGCACATTGCAGCCAAAGCCCATCATCAGCATCACAAAGCCGCGCCCATCCATGCCAAGCCGCGCCATCAGGCCGTCCATCATAAAAGCCGCACGCGAGAAATAACCCGAGTCTTCGATAATCGCCATCAGGCAAAAGAACAAAAAAATAATCGGAATAAACGTCAGTACCGTGCTGAGCCCATCGTACACACCATTCACCAAAAGCCCCGCTAAAAATGGCGGCCATGTGGCTGCAGCAGGCACAAGTGCTGCCTGTTTAAACCATTCCAAACCATCGCCTACCGCATCTTGCAGTGGCACGCCCAAGGCGTAGGTCAGCTGAAATAGACAAAACATCATCAAAACAAAGATCGGCAGGCCCAGCCACGGGTGAAGAATCCAGCGATCTAACATAGCGCTTGGGCCTGGCGCTAATACGGCAGGCCGTTCGATAAAACGCGCATAGAGGCGCGCCTCTTCATCATGCAGGGTTTCAGAACGTGGCGCTGCGGCCAAATCAATTTGCCGAGGCGGCTGATGGCTGATCAAGCGATTCAAAGCGTCTTTAAGCTCGCTGATTCCTAGGCCATGTTTGGCACTTATTTTTAATACGGGGCAAGCTAATTGCTCGGCCAGCCCTTGCACATTAATTTGCACCCCTGCTTGCTTGGCCTCATCGCTCATATTGAGCGCAATAATCAGCGGCGCGCCTAGCGCTTTGAGCTGTAAAGCCAATACCAGTTGCCGATCAAGCTGCGTTGCATTGAGCACCAAAAGAATGGCATCTAACTCAGTTTTATTGAGAAACTCCTGAGCAAGGCGCTCATCCTCGGCCCCACCACTTAAATCATAAATCCCCGGCAGATCGACCATCTGCACCATAGAGCCACCGAGCAAAATACGGCTAGAAGCTAATTCCACCGTTAGCCCCGGCCAATTGGCTGTACGCGCTGTGCCCCCCGTAATACGATTAAATAAGGTCGATTTACCGGTATTGGGCATCCCTACGAGGGCAACGCGTTTCATGCGAGCACCCCATGCTCAGCAAGCAGAGAATTCGCCTCTGGCAAAAGCGCCACCACAATCCGCCTTGCGGCATCGAGGCGCAACATAAACTCGGTGCTGCCACACTTAAGTTGCAAAGGCCCGCCTAAGCATCCCCGTCGAATTACCTCGATCTCGCGATCAGCATGCAGGCCTAAAGCCGCCAGACGCTGAGTTAGCTCGGCGCTCAGCTGGCTAGAAATAATTTTGGCGGGGGTAAGAGAAGGTAAATCGTAGAGAGTCATGATGGCGGCAATGAGAATGGTTTTTCTTACACTTATCATCTGCCGCATAGAGAGCAGCGTCAATTCCAAAGCCACCCAAGCTTGACCTGTATCAGCTCCAAAGCTGAGGCAAATAATTACACGCCCCTATGTTACTCAGCAAAACCCAAACCTTGAACCACGGAGTTTCACGGAAGAAAGTATTCTTTAAGAAAAGCCATTTATTCTGTTCTTTTAAGCGTCTTCAAATCCTGAAGTCTGTCATTTCTCGCCACTAGTGGTATAGACCTTCAGAGCCTCGTTGAAATTCGCCAATTAAAGGGCATAAAAAAAGCCATGCAGTGCATGGCTTTTCTCTTTGGCGTTAAATATTACTTACGGCCAATCGCTCGCCAGCCGATATCACTACGGTATTGCGCGCCTGCAAATGAAACGCCTGCCAAGATTTGATAAGCGCGTTTTTGCGCCATTTTAAAGCTATCGCCAAAAGCCGTAACGCAAAGGACACGACCACCGGCGGTGATGGCTTCACCTTGTTCGTTAAGCGTAGTACCCGCATGGAAAACATGGCCGTCTTCTAAGGCCACCGTTGGTAGGCCTGAAATTAAATCGCCTTTACGCGGGGTTTCCGGGTAATTAGCCGCAGCCATCACCACGCCCATTGCCACGCGTCTATCCCATTCGGCTTCGATCTGATCCAGCGTGCCATTCACACCGTGCTCGAGCAGGGTGACAAAATCGCTTTTTAAACGCAACATAATCGGCTGGGTTTCAGGGTCACCAAAACGGCAGTTATATTCGATGACTTTAGGATTGCCCAAAGTATCGATCATCAGGCCAGCGTACAAAAAGCCGGTAAACACAGAGCCATCTTTAGCCATACCTTGCACGGTAGGCAAAATCACTTCGCGCATCACTTTGGCATGTACATCAGGCGTCACCACAGGCGCTGGGCTATACGCGCCCATGCCACCGGTATTTGGGCCTTCATCGCCATCCAGAAGGCGTTTATGATCTTGGCTAGAAGCCATCGCAAGCACATTCTTGCCATCGACCATCACAATAAAACTGGCTTCTTCACCGACCAGACACTCTTCGATCACCACCCGAGCGCCCGCATCGCCAAATTTATTATCCGACAGCATGGAATCAACCGCAGCGTGTGCTTCATCCAGCGTCATTGCTACGACCACGCCCTTGCCAGCCGCTAGGCCATCGGCCTTGATGACAATCGGTGCGCCCTGCGCCTTGATATAAGCGTGCGCTTCATCCGCACTGGCAAAGGTCTGGTAAGCCGCTGTGGGAATGCCATGGCGCTGCATAAAGGCTTTGGCAAAATCTTTAGACCATTCCAGCTGTGCGGCGGCGCGGGTTGGGCCAAATATTTTTAAATCTGCAGCGCGAAAAGCATCAACCACACCTTGCGACAAGGGTGCTTCTGGCCCCACAACGGTAATGGCAATATTTTCTGCTTTAGCAAATTCGATCAGCTCGTCAATGGCCGTGATATCAACGTTGATCAAGTCTTTTTCTAATGCCGTGCCTGCATTGCCCGGAGCGACAAATACTTTGCCAACGCGCTGCGACTGCGCAATTTTCCAAGCCAGCGCATGCTCACGACCACCCGAACCAATTACCAAAATATTCATTAATTTATTTCCTGTTAATCGAATTCGTAGCGGCCAAAAACATAAGCCACATTGCCATTATTCAACTGGCCATTCAGCCTTGGGATAAAGGTGCCAATCAAAGAGGCCTTGCCGTAGCGAACCGATGCAATAGGCAAAGGCGCAGGAAATGGTATTCCACCGACCACATCTTGACGTGAAATAAGCTGTAAAGACACTCCCAAGCCCGCTGATAACTCCCCAACAATCGGCCAATACCAAAGACGCATATAGCCAACCTGTAGTTGTGGCTGATTATGCGAATCAGCAAAAATCATCCCGTAGATAAATTCCTGATTATTGTTTTCATCCGTAATACGCTTACCCAAGCCGCCACCGTAAGCAAACTCCTGAAAGTCTTCAAGCTTGTCAGCAGTATAAGTTGAACGGTCATGCCAGGAATAACCGGAAACCAGCAGATCATTCTTACCTTCCCTATTTATTTTATCCACACGCTGACAAGCAGCCGCCGCCCAATCCCACATATTGGAGCAATCTATTGCAGATGCAGGTAAGGCGATCAGCAAGCAAAGAGTGGCAAACAGTTTTTTCATCTTCTCAACCAAAATATTTCACAAGCACCGACGCATCGTCGGCAACTCAAGTAAACACACAGCTCAATACCATAAACACAATGAGCGGAGAATTTTTTCCCCGCGGTTAGATATTCTATCCGCCAAATTAATGACGGAAATGACGAATCCCTGTCACGACCATTGCAATGCCATGCTCATCCGCAGCAGCAATCACTTCATCGTCACGCACCGAGCCACCCGGCTGAATAATTGCGGCAACACCGTTCTCTGCAATTACATCTACGCCATCACGGAAGGGGAAGAAAGCATCAGACGCGGCCACCGAGCCACGTAAATCAAGACCCGCGCTTTTTGCTTTAATCGCCGCAATTTTGGTTGAATCCACACGGCTCATCTGGCCAGCGCCCACACCCAGTGTTTGGCCTTTACCGCAGAATACAATGGCGTTTGATTTAACAAACTTGGCCACATTCCAGGCAAAGAGCAGATCTTTAAGCTGAGCTTCTGTTGGCTGCAGCTTGGTGACTACTTTCAAGTCATTTAAGGTCAGAATGTGCGAATCCGGTGTTTGCACCAGCAAGCCGCCGCCTACGCGTTTCACATCAAAGCGATTAGCGCCCTGCTCTACCGGCACTTCCAGTACGCGAACATTTTGCTTTTTAGCCAGCAAAGCCAAGGCTTCTGAGGTATACGCAGGCGCAATCAATACTTCCATAAATTGCTTGGAAACCGCTTCTGCCGTATCGGCATCCACCGTTTGGTTAAACGCGATAATGCCGCCAAATGCACTAGTGGTATCGGTTGCAAAAGCAAGACGATAGGCTGAGTAACTATCGCTCCCTAAGCCCACGCCGCAGGGATTAGCGTGCTTCACAATCACACAAGCCGGCTCTGCAAACTGCTTCACGCATTCCCAAGCTGCATCAGAATCGGCCACATTGTTGTAGCTTAACTCTTTGCCTTGTAATTGCTTGTAAGCCGCAAGACTACCCATAGCCGGATCGATATCACGATAGAAAGCTGCGCTTTGATGCGGGTTTTCGCCGTAGCGCATATCTTGCACTTTAACGAATTGCATATTTAGGCGATCAGGATAAGATTTTTTCTCGCCGTCGCTAGTAAGCGCAGTCAGGTAGTTAGAAATCGCACCATCGTAAGCAGCGGTATGGCTAAAGGCTTTTTTTGCCAGCACTTTACGGGTAGCCAATAATAAAGAACCGTCGTTGGCTTGCATTTCTTTGATCAGATCAGCGTAATCGCTGGCATCAGTCACAATCGCCACATGCGCATGGTTTTTTGCGGCTGAGCGCACCATGGCTGGGCCGCCAATGTCGATATTTTCAATCGCATCTTCGTAGCTGCAATCAGGCTTAGCAATGGTCGCTTCAAATGGGTAGAGATTCACGCAGACTAAATCGATATTGCCGATTTGGTGTTCTGCCATCGTCGCCACGTGTGCAGGTAAATCGCGACGGCCTAAAATACCGCCATGGATTTTTGGATGCAGCGTTTTTACACGCCCATCGAGCATTTCAGGAAAGCCGGTGTAATCAGCCACTTCGATCACAGGCACGCCGTTGTCGCTAAATAATTTGGCAGTCCCACCTGTGGACAAAATTTCAACGCCTTGCGCTGCCAATGCCTTGGCAAAATCGAGCACACCGGTTTTATCGGATACGCTGATAAGCGCGCGGGTAATTTTGGTCATGATTTCAGCTTCCCTGTATATAAAGATACAACACGTTTCTTGTGAAAACTTACAGTAAATCGTAAATCTGTAATTTCTTACGCAAGGTATTGCGGTTAATACCCAGCATATCGGCCGCTCGGGTCTGATTGCCCTCTACGCGTTCTAATACTAATTCTAACAGTGGCTTTTCAACACGAGCCAAGACCATATCGTACATTGCACACGGCGGTTCGCCGTCCAGGTCCTGGAAATACTGATCGAGAGAAGCGTAAATCGCCTCGGCGATCAGATCGGTTTGAGTACTCATAAATCTCCCGATTCATTTTTTTGTGATTCTGTATCTACGGCTAAATCATCAAACTGCAAGCGCTCACCAAGGGTAAGCAAGCCATCAAAGTAATTACGGGTGGCGTTGGCCTGCCCCGAAGTCGATTCCTGAGCATACATAGACTGGCGAAATTCATTACTGCCGCGTAAGCCTTTGGTGTACCAAGCAATATGTTTACGCGCAATACGGCAGCCAGAGTATTCGCCATAAAAGGCATAAAGATCATCCAGATGGCCGAGCAATACATCGCGAACCTCTACCACTTCGGGCGCGGGCAAAAGCTCACCGCTAGCCAGATAATGGGCAATTTCGCGGAAAATCCACGGCCTGCCCTGCGCTGCCCGCCCAATCATAATTGCATCTGCACCAGTTTCTTTAAGCACCAGCGCCGCTTTTTGCGGGCTATCAATATCGCCATTGGCGATCACAGGAATCTGAATCGATTGTTTTACTTGAGCAATCAAAGCATAGCGCGCGTTGCCCAAGTACATATCTTCACGCGTTCGGCCATGAATAGCCAGCGCGGCTATCCCTGCTTCTTCAGCTATTTTGGCCACACGCATAATGTTTTCTTCGCCATTGGCAAAGCCGAGGCGGGTTTTCAGTGTAACTGGCACATCTACGGCGCGCACCACGGCATGCAGAATCTTTGCAACTAAGTCTTCATTTTGCAACAGGGCTGAACCCGCCAGCTTATTGCAAACCTTTTTAACCGGGCAGCCCATATTAATATCAATGATTTGCGCGCCGTGCGCCACATTATGCCGCGCCGCGGCAGCGAGTAATTCTGGATCAGAACCGGCAATTTGCGCGGAAACCGGCGCAAGTTCGCCTTCAAAATTAGCGCGGTGTAAGGTCTTCTGGTGCGAGCGCATGCTGCTGTCAGCCGTAATCATCTCGCTCACCGCATGTCCCGCGCCAAATCGCTTGCAAAGCATGCGAAAAGGACGATCGGTCACACCCGCCATGGGGGCGACAATCAGATTATTTACAAGGGGATAGGGGCCGATATGCATATGCTGCTGGCGCAGTAAAAGGCCGCGCATTCTAACGCCTGCCTAATTTTTAAGCAACAGCCTTAAAGCGGATTTTTGTGAAAAAAGTTGAGAAAAAACCTTAAATCTGTAGACACAGAGAACACGGAGTTTAAAAAGCAGAACACAGAGAAACCGCAAGTTAGAACAAAGGCGGCATGCAACGCTTTGGTGATCGCTAATGCTTTACAAGCATCGCATCATTCATAGGGAGGGTGAAACTCCATGTGCGCTAACCAAAATACAAAAAGATCTTTTTAGTGCCTTCGGCACGTTGATTTAGGTGCGGGCGTCCCGCGGGACCTTCCTTTCTTGTGTGGCCAAGAAACGAAGCCAAACCACAACACCAATAACACGAAAGCCCCTTCTGCGGTCCAATCGAGTCGGCGGCGGGCGGGATTGGCGCGCTGCCTCGCTCCCTTGCCGAAACCCCGCCCCGCTTGTTCCTCGCACCGGCGTGTTTCAAGGGGAGATTTAAGCCCTATACAGAGAGTGTGGTTATATATGCTGGTTCGTTGTTTACTACTAAAAAACAAATTGCTTAACACACATGGGGTGAAACCCGCGTATTTATTCAGCATTGCTCAAGGGTTTCAGCCGCCCTACATTTTTGCAAAAAAATAGCGAGCCCGTAGACTCGCTATTTTTAACAACTAAGCAATCATCAGCTTAGTTTCTTAGTCAGAATCTCAGTCACCATTCCTGGGTTGGCTTTGCCCTTGCTGGCTTTCATACACTGGCCCATTAAGGAGTTAATCGCAGCCAGTTTGCCGCTCTTATACTCTTCAACCGCCTTAGCATTCGCTGCCAGCACTTCGTCGATAATCGCTTCGATTGCACCGGTGTCGGTGGTTTGCTTCAGACCATCGCGCTCGATAATCACGTCCGCTGTGTCGCCTGATTCCCACATCTTTTTCAGCACGTCTTTAGCGGTTTTATTGTTGATGGTGTTATCCATCACACGCTTCACCAAACTAGCCAAAGCGGCAGCAGAAACCGGGCTATCACTGATCGATTTTTCTTCACGATTGAGCGTGGCCGATACATCGCCCATGATCCAGTTGGCGGCGAGCTTAGCGTCCGCGCCTGCGGCAACCATGGCTTCAAAGTACACAGCCATATCTTTAGAGCTAGTCAAGGTGCTGGCGTCATAAGCAGACAAGCCGTATTGTGTGCTAAAGCGCTCGCGCATCAGCTGTGGCAGCTCGCTCATTTCACTCTTAACGCGCTCTATCCAGTCTTCCGAGATGCAAAGTGGCGGCAAATCTGGGTCTGGGAAATAGCGATAATCGTGCGCGTCTTCCTTGCTGCGCATCATGCGGGTTTCGCCGCTATCTGGATCAAACAAGATGGTGGCTTGCTGAATCTTATGCCCATCTTCGATCTGATCGATCTGCCACTGCGTTTCAAACTTGATCGCCTGTTCCATAAACTTAAAGCTGTTCAAGTTTTTAATTTCGCGGCGTGTGCCTAATTCTTGCTGGCCTTCTGGGCGCACCGACACATTCACGTCACAACGGAAACTGCCTTCCTGCATATTACCGTCGCAAATACCGATCCATGTCACCAAGCTATGTAAGGCTTTTGCGTAAGCAACGGCCTCGGCAGCGGAGCGCATTTCTGGCTCGGAAACGATTTCTAGCAGCGGAGTACCGGCACGGTTCAGGTCAATTCCCGTCATACCGTGGCAATCTTCGTGCACTGATTTACCTGCGTCTTCTTCCAAGTGAGCACGCGTTACATTAATGACTTTCGTGACGTCGCCAACCTGAATCTCAATCGCACCACCCTCAACCACCGGCAGTTCAAACTGGCTGATCTGATAGCCCTTAGGCAAATCAGGGTAAAAATAGTTTTTACGCGCAAAAATCGACTTACGATTAATCTTGCCGCCAATCGCCAAGCCCAGCTGAATCGCACGCTCTACCGCGCCACGGTTCATGACCGGCAAGGCACCCGGCATCGCTACATCGACAACCGAAGTCTGTGTATTTGGCTCAGCGCCGTAAGCGGTGCTGGCGCTGGAAAAAATTTTCGACTGAGTCGAGAGCTGGGTATGCACTTCCAGCCCGATCACTACTTCCCATTTCATTTTGGTGATTCCTGTGACGGGTTAAAGGCTGGGCGCACGCGTGTGCCAGTCTGTGACTTGCTGCAATTGATGCGCCGCATTCAGCATTTTGGCTTCACTGAAATAGTTGCCAATCAGTTGCAAGCCAACCGGGCGGCCATTTGCAGCAAAGCCTGCTGGCAAGCTCATGCCTGGCAAGCCTGCCAAATTCACCGCCAGCGTGTAGATATCTTCTAAATACATCGCAGTTGGGTCGGCATTTTTCTCGCCCAGATTCCACGCGGCCGTTGGCGCAACCGGCCCGGCAATCAGATCACAATGCTCAAACGCAGCTTGAAAATCGTTGGCGATAATGCGGCGGATTTTTTGCGCTTGCAGATAGTAAGCATCGTAATAACCATGGCTCAGTACATAAGTACCGGTCAGGATGCGGCGTTTTACTTCTGCGCCGAAGCCTTCCGCACGGCTTTTTTCATACATTTCAGCCAAGCCCGAATATTCCGCAGCACGATGACCAAAACGCACGCCATCAAATCGGCTTAGATTACTCGAAGCCTCCGCCGGGGCAATGACGTAATAGGCAGGAATCGACAGCTTGGTATTGGGTAAGCTGACTTCCACAATGGTGGCGCCTAGCTTTTTGTATTCGCTGATGGCTGCATCTACGGCAGCAGCCACATCGCTCGCCAGCCCTTCCGCAAAATACTCCTTGGGCAGGCCAATTTTTAAACCCGCCAGAGGCGCGGCTAAATCGCGGCTGTAATCTTCTTTGGCATACTCAAGCGATGTGGAATCACGCTCGTCGAAGCCCGCCATCACATTCAGGAGCAGCGCGCAATCTTCGGCGCTTTTACCAATCGGGCCACCTTGATCGAGCGAGCTGGCGAAAGCGATCATGCCAAAGCGGCTAACAATACCGTAAGTAGGCTTAATGCCGGTTACACCGCAAAATGCCGCAGGCTGACGAATCGATCCGCCGGTGTCCGTTGCCGTAGCAATCGGGGCCAAACGTGCAGCCACCGCAGCAGCCGAGCCACCTGATGAGCCACCAGGCACCGCGGATTTATCCCAAGGATTTTTTACTGCGCCATAAAAGCTGTTTTCATTGGATGAGCCCATCGCAAACTCGTCCATATTAGTGCGGCCCAAGCTCACCAAACCCGCCTTGCGGCATAGCTCGATTACATTGGCATCATAGGGTGCAACAAAGTTATCCAGCATTTTGGAGCCACAGGTGGTCTTCCAGCCCTGCTGACAAAAAATATCTTTTTGCGCAATCGGTACACCCGTCAACACGCCAGCTTGCCCACTTGCCAACAGCGCATCAGCAGCTTTTGCTTCGGCAAGGGTTTTATCCTCGTCCAAAGTAATAAAGGCATTCAAGTCGCTCATGGCTTTAGCACGCGCTAAATATTCGCTGGCCATTTCAACCGCAGAAATTTCTTTGGCTGACAGCATGGCTGACAGTTGTTTTACTGATTTTTCTATCATTATTTTTTAGCGGGGATGATCCCTGCCCCTCACTCAATCACTTGCGGAACAAGATATAAACCAGCTTCAACCGCTGGCGCCACCGCCTGCCATGCCTCGCGACGATTAGGCTCACGCGCCACATCATCCCGCAGACGCAGCATCACATCTTGCGCATGCGCCATCGGCTCGATACCTGTGGTATCGACGGCGCGCATTTCTTCAATCAAAGTAAGAATTTGGTTTAACTGGCCTTGGGTAGCCGCTAATTCATCACCGGTCACCGCGATGCGGGACAAGCGGGCGATGCGCGCTACATCTTCAATAGACAGGGACATGTCGGATTTACCCCGTAAACATTTATTAACGTCAACTCGATAGGGTATCATACAGGGTTTGATTACTACCACCCGTCGTCATGCTAGGGTGGAGGCATCGAGGTTCAAATGTGCCGCGGAACTTTTTCGCTTGCACCACCGCCCAACAGGCCCTGCCCTTACTGATGTAGCGCAAGGCAAAGTCAGGTGGCAAAACCCTATATCGTGCCGTGGGTGAAGATGCCGGCGGCCTGCAAGATGCATTTATAATATTGTGCGAGACCCGAATATTTGGGCTTCTTTCCGCGGTGAATGATCCATGATCGCTCGCCTGATTGACGAACAAATCATTCTAATCTTGCTTGAAAATGAGCAAAACTTAATAGCCCGTGGGTATTTTACCGGCGGCCTTCAACACCTCTATTAAAAGTGTGAGACCCGAATGTTTGGACTTCTTTCCGGCTACTTTGCCAACGACATCGCCATTGACCTTGGTACTGCCAACACGCTGATTTATATGCAAGGCAAAGGCATTGTGCTTGATGAACCTTCCGTAGTGGCCATCCAGCAAGAAGGCGGCCCATCAGGCAAGAAAACTATTTTAGCAGTAGGTGCAGAAGCCAAGAAAATGCTGGGCCGAACACCTGGTAGCATTAACGCCATTCGCCCAATGAAAGACGGCGTAATTGCCGATTTCACCATCACAGAACAAATGCTGAAGCAGTTCATTAAAAAAGTGAACCCAAGCCGCATGTTCTCCTCCCCTCCCCGTATCGTGATTTGCGTGCCATGCGGCTCTACCCAGGTTGAGCGCCGTGCAATCCGTGAATCCGCTCTGGGCGCAGGCGCACGTAAAGTTGAATTGATCGAAGAGCCAATGGCCGCAGCGATTGGTGCAGGTATGCCCGTTGAAGAAGCAACTGGCTCGATGGTGGTGGATATCGGCGGCGGCACCACCGAAGTTGGCGTGATCTCGCTGGGTGGTATTGTTTACGCATCAAGCGTGCGCGTAGGCGGCGATAAGTTCGATGAATCGATCATCAATTATATTCGCCGCAATTACGGCATGCTAATTGGTGAAGCCACCGCTGAAGAAATCAAAAAACGCATCGGCAGCGCCTTCCCCGGCGCAGAAGTGCGTGAGATGGAAGTCAAAGGTCGCAACCTAGCCGAAGGCATTCCACGCTCGTTCACGATTTCTTCCAATGAAATTCTGGAAGCGCTGACTGAACCACTCAACCAAATCGTATCCGCAGTAAAACAAGCACTGGAGCAAACTCCGCCAGAGCTGGGTGCCGATATTGCCGAAAAAGGCATGGTACTGACCGGCGGCGGCGCATTGCTGCGTGATCTGGATCGTCTGTTAATGGAAGAAACAGGCTTGCCGGTATTTGTAGCTGAAGATCCGCTGACTTGCGTTGTACGTGGCTCGGGCAAAGCGCTAGAGAAGCTAGACAAAGCAGGCAGTATCTTTACTTACGATTAATCACATCTTGAGGCGGCAAGTCGAAATAACGATTTGCGATAAAACATACGCAAACCATCCTGAGCAAGATGGTGGTTTGCGTTTTACTTAGCTTTTGAGAATCATCGGCCGTCTTTCATGCAAGCCTCTCAGCCCGCCTTTTTTAAGCAGGGACCTAAACCGCTGACGCGGTTTTTCCTGTTTTCTGTCCTGTCTATTTGCCTAATAGTCGGGGATGCCAACTTTCAAATGCTTGGTCCTGTCCGCCAGCAGCTTTCAGTGTTGCTTTATCCCTTACAGTGGCTGGTTACCGCGCCCTTTGAGCTACTTAAAGACACCAGTACTTTTTTATCAAGGCAAGCTGAATTACTCAGTGAGAATCGTAAGCTACATGATGCCCAATTACTGGCCAGCGTCAACGCCATGAAATTGAAAGCATTAGAAGCTGAAAATGCACGACTCAGGCAGCTCAACACCGTACAAGCCAGCCAGCCCAGCCAGCTTACAGAAATCCTCTATAACGGCCGCGATCCGTTTACGGCCCGGCTGATTGTAGACCGGGGCGAAAGGGCCAATATTCGAGCGGGGCAAATTGTGGTCGATGCCAGCGGCGTGGTCGGCCAGGTTGTGCGTGTGCAACCCATGACCAGTGAAGTGCGGCTGATTTCTGATCGCAACCATATGGTGCCAGTACAAATTGAGCGCAATCAACTACGCACCGTCATCTATGGTATGGGACGAGATTTGCCCTTAGAAATTCGCAATATGTCATCTAATTCAGATATTAAAGAAGGTGACACGCTGATTACTTCAGGAATTGATGGTTTGTATCCTGCTGGGCTACCTGTTGCTAAAGTCAATAAAGTTGAGCGCAACAATGCCTTTGCGCGGATTTACTGCACCCCGCTGGCCGGAATTGAGCAACACCGCTTCTTGCTAATTCTAGAAGCCAATCGTGCCCTTACACCTTATCCTGCCCATGCCTCAGATGCGGTCACCAAGCAAAAGAAAGGTCGCTAATGCCCATTTCACGCCAGTTACTTCGCCCGGTCAGCAGCAGCTTTATTCTGTCTACTTTTATTCTTTCTTTAAGCGTTAATCTTTTGCCATGGCAAGCGGGTTTAGTGGGTTTTGCACCTGATTTTGTTGCGCTATTTATTATCTACTGGACACTCAATCAACCTCGCCGCGTAGGTGTAGGCTTAGCGTTTTTCCTAGGCCTTTTGATGGATGTAGCGGATGGCAATATCTTGGGGCAGCATGCACTGGCCTACACCGTCATCGCCTATCTCACTCTTGCCCGCCAGCGCCAGCTAGCTGTCTTTCCTTTTTGGCAACAAGCTTTTGTTGCGCTTGGGTTAATGCTGGCCGGGCAAGCTTTAATGCTGCTGCTACGCACCGCGATGGGCGCTCCTTTTCCGGGTTGGGCTTACTTTGCCGGTAGTTTTGTGGCGGCCTTTATCTGGCCACCTCTTTCCAATATTCTGCTTTCCCATCAACGCAGACCGACGACTGACGAACTATGAGCCGCGGCGAACTTAAAAATCAGCACCGAGAGCGTTATGCTTTCCAGCTGCGAATTATCGCGGCTGCCCTCTTTGTTTTATCCTTATTTGCCTTGCTATTTGGGCGTTTTTTTTGGCTGCAAGCCGTTCAGCACGATAAATACATGACGCTGGCCGAACAAAACCGCATCTCACTCGTGCCTATTCCGCCATCACGCGGCATTATCCGGGATAGAAACGGCGTGGTTCTGGCGCATAATTTCTCTGCCTATACGCTGGAAATCACGCCCTCCAAACAAGCCAATCTGGAAGAAACAATCGAGCAACTCTCCAGCATTGTTGAAATCACTGCCAAAGATAAACGCCGCTTTAAAAAGCTGCGTGATGAAACACGTGATTTTGAAACGCTACCGATCCGCACTCGCTTAAGCGATGAAGAAGTCGCCCGCTTTGCCGCCAATAGCTACCGCTTTCCCGGCGTAGAAATCAAAGCGCGCTTATTCAGGCATTATCCACTAGGTGAAATTGCCAGCCATTTAATCGGCTATATCGGCCGCATCAATACCAAAGATTTAGAACAGCTTAATGAAGAAGGAGTCGTTGCCAATTACCGTGGCACTGATCATTTAGGCAAAATTGGCATTGAGCAAAGCTATGAGCAGCAATTGCATGGCAAAACAGGCTTTGAAGAAGTAGAAATTGATTCCGGCGGGCGGGCCGTGCGCACTTTACGCCGCACGCCTCCTGTGCCGGGCAGCGATCTCACGCTCTCTATCGACATTAAATTACAAAAAGTAGTAGAAGATTTATTCGATAAGCGCCGTGGCTCTTTGGTGGCCATCGATCCAAAAACAGGCGGACTATTAGCCATGGTTTCCAAACCGGGCTTTGATCCTAATTTATTTGTAGATGGAATTGATCCTTTAAACTGGAATGAGCTCAATACCTCGCCAGATAAACCCCTGCTTAATCGTGCCACGCGTGGCGAGTATCCTCCGGGCTCAACCTTTAAACCTTTTATGGCATTAGCCGCGCTTGAGGGCGATTTTCCCTTAACCCGCCAGACGATTAGCGATCCCGGCTATTTTATATATGGCAATAATAAATTCAGGGATTCACACGCAGGCGGCTATGGCTCGATGAGTTTTGATCGCTCTATTGTGGTATCCAGCGATACATATTTTTACCAGCTGGCCGTGCAAATGGGCATCGATAATATCGCCAAATTTATGGCAACACTCGATTTTGGTCGTCCAACTGGCGTTGATTTAAATGGCGAGCGCCCGGGTATTTTGCCTAGCCCGGAATGGAAGAAAAAACGCTTTAAAACCCCGGCTACACAGAAATGGTATTCAGGTGAAACCGTATCGATTGGTATTGGTCAGGGCTATAACAGCTACACCCCCATGCAAATGGCGCATGCAACAGCTACTTTAGCTAACCGCGGCGTGATGTTTCGTCCGCATGCCGTCAACAAAATTATCGACCCCATTACCGGCATTGTTAAAGTGGTTGAGCCACAACCTGTTAAAACCATGACATGGAAAAGCGAGAACGTAGAGCGCGTCATTCGCGGCATGGAAGGCGTAATCCGCGAAGGCACGGGCGCACGCTCTTTTGCCGGAGCTAATTATATTGCCGCTGGTAAAACCGGTACGGCGCAGGTCTATAGCTTGAAAGGCAGCAAATACAATAAAAATATCAGCGAGCGATTACGCGATCACTCTTGGTTTATTGTCTTTGCCCCCGCAGCAAATCCAACCATTGCACTCGCCGTTATCGTAGAAAACGGCGGCTTTGGTGCGCAAGCGGCTGCGCCAATCGCAAAGCAGGCACTGGATTACTATATCAACGGCAAATTGCCTGCTATCCCTAAAGCCAGCGCCAGCAGTACAGCCACTCAAGCCGCCAGCAATCCAGAGGAAGCCACCGGTGATTAAGCATATTTGGATGCGTTTTATTCGGCCTATTGATCCTTGGCTCTTATTGTTTACATTTTTAGTACTGCTGCTTTCCACGATTTTGCTATTTTCTGCCTCAAATCGTGATCTGGATATGATCATCAATAAAATCACCTTTATGGGCATTGCTCTTACGGTGATGTGGGTGGTGGCTAATACCTCGCAGCAAACCTTGATACGTCTCGCCGTACCCGCCTATGTGGTGGGCTTGTTGTTACTGATTGCCGTGGCGCTTTTTGGCGATATTAGCCACGGTGCGCGGCGCTGGCTGCATGTTGGTGTAACTAAAATTCAGCCTTCAGAATTAATGAAGTTGGCTTTGCCGATGATGCTAGCCTGGTATTTCCATCATTTTGAAACCAGCATTCGCTGGAAGCATTATTTATTTGCCGCCATGCTGATGATTGTGCCGGTTGGCCTGATTATGAAGCAGCCTGATCTGGGCACCAGCTTACTGATTGCATCATCAGGGTTTTATGTGCTGTTTTTTGCTGGCCTGTCTTGGAAATTTATCGGCCTGATGGGCGCTGCGGGCGGTGGACTAGCCTATGTAGTCACCCACTGGAATTTATGCATTAATATCTTGCACGAATACCAATGCCGCCGTGTTGCCACCATGCTTGATCCCATGCAAGATCCGCTGGGCGCCGGATACCATATTATTCAAGGCACCATTGCCATTGGTTCGGGCGGCCTCTTTGGTAAAGGCTGGCTTAACGGCACACAAACCCACTTAGATTTTATTCCTGAACGTACTACAGACTTTATTTTTGCGGTATTTGGTGAGGAATTTGGCCTGCTCGGTAATGCTATTTTACTGATCTTATATTTACTGATTATTGGCCGTGGCTTAGTCATTGCCAACAACGCATCGACTTTATTTGGTCGCTTATTGGCCGGAGCCATTACGCTCACCTTTTTCACCTACGCCTTTGTCAATATGGGCATGGTCTCTGGCATTTTACCGGTGGTGGGAATTCCCCTACCACTGGTGTCTTATGGCGGCACCTCGATGGTGTCGCTGCTCACCGGCTTTGGCCTCTTAATGAGTGTCCAGGGTGACCGCAAGTTGATGAAATCATGAAGCTACAACATTATTCTGCACTGATCGCCGCGCTATTACTGGCAGCATGCAGCACAACGCCCTTGCCTCCACCACCTAGCAAACCCTTACCCACCAATTTGCCGCCTGGGCCAACTACACCGCCCCAGTACAGCTGTAGCTACGTGGCCAAAGGCAGCGGTGCATTTTATAAAGATGATGGCCCAATGGAAGCCTTGCCCACAGGCATCGATCAGATTCCTGAGCCTCTAGCACGTTGGGAGCCGCTACATCGTTGGGCAAATAATCCTTATACCGTGCTGGGGCAAAACTTTAGCCCTCTGCCGCGCCCCGGCGAGCTGAAGCAACGCGGCACTGCATCTTGGTACGGGCGTAAATTTCACGGGCAAAAAACATCCACCGGCGAAATCTACGATATGTTCGCGATTACGGCAGCGCACCCCACGCTGCCTATTCCATCTTATGCTCGGGTCACCAATGTAAAAAATGGCCGCAGCATTATTGTGCGTGTCAACGACAGAGGCCCGTTTCTGCATGGCCGCGTCATCGATTTATCTTTTCTAGCCGCCTGCCGCCTTGGGTACACCATGAATGGCAGCGCCGAAGTGGAGGTAGAAAGCCTGCTAGCCAGTGATACGCCAAGCAATATAGCGGCAGCCGTTCAGCCAGTCATAGCAGCCAAACCCAAGCCCATAAGTATTCCGCTGGCGGATGCAGGTAATGGCGCAATCTACTTACAGCTAGGTGCTTTTGGCTCGCTCGCCAATGCCGAAAACTTCCGCAATCATGTATCTGGGCAGCTCGATAGCGAAGCCAATAAGCTCCTAATTCAAACCATAGGCCAGCTTCATCGCGTAAGGCTTGGCCCCTACCCCGATCGAAAAACCGCCGAACTGGTAGCAGCCAAAATTAGCGGTGAGTACCAAAGCGTGCTTAGCCACTAGCACCGTGACGAGCTTAAGTGCCCGCATTAGGCCCTCGCCATCACTGGCGAGGGCCTTTTTGTAAATCATCATCTCAATTTAAAACATTGCTTAGCCAGTAATAGGCTCTTTCCCCAGTCATTAACTTTTATCTAATCCCAGCAATAGACTGCACTGATTAATATTGGCTATAACACATTCAGCAATACCCAATCATCTTAAGTAGATCACATTACATTAAGGCTGTTTTAAACGATGGGATAATATTTCCAAGAAATAAACTCAGCGTTTTAATCTCTGTATTGCATTTAATTCAAGGTGATTGTGTGTCCCATCATCAAGCGGTGTCATCACATGAAGCCGAACACTCTTTTGAGCAGATTCGCCGCCTGCTCAGCGTACTTTCCGCCTGCGTGTTTATTTTTAGTATTGCAGCCGTCAGCTGGTCTATTTATCGCGGCTACCATGACACCCTTAGCAGCACCGAAAAAGAAATCCTCACCTTGGCCCGGGCCATTGATGAGCACTTAAGCCGCACGATGGAAAACAGCCTGCATGGCCTGACTAATCTTCAGAATGATGAGATTTTCCAAAGCTGCCTCGCTGCCAAAAACGAGCCCTGCCTCTATGCCTTGCTAAGCCGCCAGTTAGGCCCCTACCCTCAGCTCAGCACCTTTGCCGCCGCCGATGCCAAAGGCGAGATAGCCGTATCCACTTTGCAGCACCCTGCGCCTGAGCACAATATTGCCCAATCGCGGGCCTTTAACGTGCCCAAAATGCAGCCACAGGCGCGATTCTATATCGCGGAACAACAAACGGATCCCAGTGGAAATCTGGAAATTATTCCGCTGGTACGCGCCCTGATAGATAAACAAGGGCAGTTTAATGGCGTATTAATTGCCGGTATTAAGCCAGCTTACTTCGAAACATTCTACGCATCACTCAGCCAGAGAAAAGGCATTATCATTCGCTTATTCAGAGATGATGGTATTTCGCTCGCGCGCTTTCCCCGCGATGAGCGTGATATTGGCCGTGATATATCCGGCAAGCCATTTTTTGAATCTGATTTTTCCCGGCAAGAAAGCGGCTTATTTACCGAGCATAGCCATGTGGAGCAAATGACACGTATTTTTGGCTGGCGCTATTTAAATCAATGGCATTTAGGCATTTCTGTAGGTTTGGATAAAGATGAAGCATTACAGCCATGGAAACACGAAAGCCTGCTCAATGCAGGTATTACACTACTGATGTTGTTTTTTGGTGGCTTATTACTTATCTATGTATTTCGCCAATTATCACGTTTAGAAAAAACGGAAGCCGATCTTTATCTAACCAAAGTAGCCGTAGAGCACGGCGCTGATATGGCTATCTGGCTAGATTCGCAAGGCAGAATTCGCTATGTCAATACCACTGCATGCACTCGGCTTGGTTATAGCGAAGTTGAACTACTATCCATGCAATTGCGTGATATTAATCCTAACTTTAACCCGGATCATTGGCAAAGATTTTGGCATAAATTAAAAACCAATAAATATTTAAGAGATGAGATATCACTAAAAGCACGGAATGGAGAAAGCATTCCCACCGAAATCAACTCCAATTTTATTGTTTTTAAAAAGCTCGAATTTAACTGTGCTGTAGTGCGTGATATTTCTGAACGCCGCATGGCTGAGCTGGCCATTATTAAAAGCGAACAACAACTGCGTTTAGCTTTGGAAGCATCCAGCACCGGCTTATTTGATATGCCTATGCTAGGCGACCAAATTGCAATCACTAGCCCGGAATACGACCGGCTTCTTGGCTTAAAGCCCGGCGATGAAAGCTTTAAAAAATGGCAAGACCAAGTACACCCTGATGATAAAGTGCAATCACTTGCTCATTTTCAGCAATATTTAAAAGGAGAGGCAGCACAATTAATCAGCGAATACCGCCGTAAAACACAATCCGGTGAATATCGCTGGTTTCAATCACGCGGCAAATTTGTAGCCTTTGATGCTAGCGGTAAGCCTACCCGTATTATTGGCACGATGACCGATATTACCGAACGCAAAGAAGCGCAAGAGCGCATTATTGAATTAGCTAACTTTGATTCTGTAACTGGCTTGGCTAATCGTAATTTACTGCGTGACGAGCTGCGACTTGCACTCGCTTCTGCGGCGCGCAACCAGCAAAGCCTAGCCGTATTTTTCCTCGACTTAGATCGCTTTAAAACAATAAATGATTCACTTGGCCATGCAGCAGGTGATGCGGTGCTGGCTCAGGTGGCTAATCGCTTTAAAAAGTTGATTAGCCCGGGCGATATTCTGGCTAGATTGGGCGGCGATGAATTTGTGATTGTGCTGACCAATATCTCTCATTCGCTGATTGCTGGGTCGATTGCCGAAACAATTCTAGCGTCTTTTGCTAAGCCATTTGAATTAGAAGCAGGCCATTTTTCAACCTCCACCTCAATTGGTATCAGCATTTACCCAGAGGATGGCACAACAGCAGATAATTTAATCCGCAATGCCGATGTAGCGATGTTTCAAGCAAAAGCACAGGGGCGCAGCAATTTTCAATACTTCACACCAGAAATGAATGCCCGTGCCTCTGAAAGGCTGGAGCTGGAAACCAGTATGCGAACGGCGCTGCTTAATCATGAATTTATTCTGCATTACCAACCGCAAATCAGCTTAGAAGATGGCCGTATTATCGGGGCAGAAGCACTCATTCGCTGGAATCACCCCAAACATGGGCTTATTTCACCGGCTAAATTTATTCCTATTGCAGAAGAAAGCCGCTTGATTATTCCGATTGGTAATTGGGTACTGCAAGAAGCATGCAGGCAAGCGGCCAAATGGCAAGCAATCGGCTTAGCGCCGATTAATATGGCCGTTAACTTATCGCCACATCAATTGCATCAGGCTGATTTCCTTAACCTCATTAAATCTGCCTTAAATGATGCACAACTCGACGCGCGTTATTTGGAATTAGAAGTCACCGAATCGGTGATTATGCAGGAAGTAAAGCAAGTCATGACCACCCTGCATGATATTAAGCAGCTTGGGGTTAAGCTTTCTTTAGATGATTTTGGAACGGGCTATTCCAGCCTTAGTTACCTCAAGCGCTTTGCTTTTAATAAATTAAAAATAGACCAAAGCTTTGTAAGAGACGCATGCAGTAATAATAACGATGCAGCAATTGTATTAGCCATTATTGGTTTGGGGCAAACACTGGGCATGGATGTATTGGCAGAAGGAGTAGAAACCCGTGAACAATTGGCCTTTCTAAAGCAAGCACAGATTGCTTCAATACAAGGCTATTTATTTAGCAAGCCTGTAGCAGCGGCTGAATTTGAAGATATGTTATCTGCACATAGAAAATTGGCACTATAAAAAATGCCGGGCGATTAAACCCGGCATTTTTTTATTCGTCGTTGGCTTTTAATTCTGTTACCAAATCAATATATTTCTGTTTGGCATCATCAGAGCTCATTTCTGCTAATTCAGACCACGCATCAAACTTGGCACGGGCTACAAATTGAATGGCCGATGGGCGATCGCCTGTTGCATTGCCTTCCGCAGCTTGTTTAAATAAAGAATAAAGCTTGAGCTTAGTCGCCACATCCGGCGCATCGTTTAATTTAACCACATCATCTTGCGCGGTTTGAAACAGGGTAGCCAGATCAGACATTGTGTTCTCCAAGGAAAAAATTAAACGATCGTTTCAATAAGGCAAAAGTATAGCCCGAGTACCCAGATAAACCAAGCAGCGCGGGCCTGTTGATATCCCTTAGAGCGCTAATTGATACACTCGCTTACCTTTTACCAGCGTATGCACCACCTGCCCCTTCATTTCCATGCCCACAAACGGCGTGTTTTTGCCTTGACTCTTTAATGCAGCAGGCGTCACTTGCCAATGGGCTTCAGGGTCAAAAATCACCAAATCTGCACGATGCCCCACTTCTAAACCTGCGGCAAAACCCAGCATCTTTGCGGGAACAGCGGTGATCTTCGCCAGTGCTTGCGCCAACGGAATATGCTGGCGCTCTGCCCATGCAAGGGTGAGTGGCAAGAGCAGCTCCAAGCCTGTTGCACCCGGCTCTGCCTCAGCAAATGGCAGTAATTTACCGTCGTCATCCACCGGGCTATGATCCGAGCAAATGGCGTCAATCGTGCCATCCGCCAGCGCGGCCACAATGGCATCACGATCGCGCACCGATCTTAAAGGCGGATCAAAGCGGTAATTGCTATCAAAAAAGCCAATGTCCACATCGGCCAGATGAATATGATTGATGCTCACATCACAAGTAATTGGTAAGCCCTGCTTTTTAGCCGTGCGCACCAAATCGAGCCCAGCCATCGATGAAAGGCGGCATAAATGCACACGTGCACCGGTTTCTTTCATCAGCAGCAGAATATTAGAAATAGCCACGGTTTCGGCCAGCACCGGAATACCCGCCAAACCCATACGAGTAGCGTAATCGCCGTCATGTGCCACACCGGCGTTTAAATCAGCCTCCTGGGGTAGCAAGCGTAAAGCCACATCAAACGTCGCTGCATATTGCATGGCACGATACAGAATCTGTAAATTGCCTACCGCTTGATCGCCTTGCGAAAACGCAACACAACCCGCATCGCGCAGCTCGGCCATTTCGGTGAGTTCAAGGCCTTTAAGTTGACGGCTTAACGCGCCCACCGGATAGAGTCGAGCCAAATCCAGATTTTTAGCGCGCTGGCGCAGCATGGTCACCAAGCTAGGCTCGTCGAGTGGCGGATCGGTATCTGGCGGGCACACAATGCTGGTGACACCACCGGCCACCGCAGCGGCCATTTCAGACGCTAAGGTCGCTTTATATTCAAAGCCCGGCTCACGTAGGCGGGCAGCTAAATCAACCAGACCGGGGCTGACTAATAAACCCTTGGCATTGATGGTTTCATCAATCACAAAGCCAGCAGGAGTAGCTCCCACCCCAACAATTTTGCCGCCAGCAAGGTATAAATCAGCCACCTGATCGGTGTTATTTAGTGGATCAATTAAACGCCCACCAAGAATTGCGATATTTTTCATTTTTGTTTACCCACTTTGCGGGCTAAACATCCCGAATACGGCCATACGCAGATCAATACCGAAGAAACATTTTTCATTTTATTTATTCGCTTTCTGATTACGGGCCACAATCGCTAATACCGCCATGCGCACAGCAATACCAAAGGTTACTTGCGGCAAAATCACCGCTTGCGGGCCATCGGCTACGGCAGAATCGATCTCTACGCCACGATTCATTGGGCCGGGATGCATTACGATGGCATCCGGCTTAGCCAGCGCCAGTTTTTCTGGAGTAAGGCCGTAATACTTAAAGAATTCTTGAGTAGAAGGCAAGAAAGCCCCCGCCATCCGCTCATTTTGCAAACGCAGCATGGCAATCACGTCGACGTCTTTCAGGCCTTCGGCCATATCGTGATACACGTGCACACCCAACTGCTCGATGCCTGTCGGCAGCAAGGTTTTAGGTGCAATCACGCGAATTTCCGGGCAACCTAAAGTACTAAGCGCATGAATTTGCGAACGCGCCACGCGCGAATGCAAAACGTCGCCGACAATCGCCACGCGCAGCTTGGTAAAGTCGCCCTTAAAGTGGCGAATGGTAAACATATCCAGCATGGCTTGCGTAGGGTGGGCATGGCGACCATCGCCTGCATTCACTACGGCAATGCCTTTCTTAACGTGCTTGGCAATTAAATGCGCCGCGCCTGACTCTGAATGACGCACCACAAATAAATTAGCCCCCATCGCTTCCAGATTGTGGATGGTATCGAGCAGCGTTTCGCCCTTGGCGGTGCTAGAGGCTTGGATATTAAGGCTGGACACATCGCCACTTAAACGCTTTGCGGCTAGCTCAAAGGTAGTGCGGGTGCGGGTCGAGTTTTCAAAAAACAAATTAAAAACGGACGTACCGGCTAGATCTTGCCATTTATTATTCAGTAATTCGCCGTTCTCAACGTATTCGGCCGCCTGATCGAGGATTTGCGTCAGAATACGCTTAGGCAAGCCTTCGGTCGTCAACAGGTGGATCAGCTCACCTTGAGCATTTAACTGCGGGTTATACATCGGTATCCTCGTCGGAGCGATCAACAGAAACCTCGGCCGAGCGGTGGCTTAATGCCTCGCCAATCTCCGGGGAATCGAGATAAGTTTGTAAAATCTGCATCGCAGCCACTTGATCAAGGGCTGGCTTCTGACGGCGGCCACGTACCCCGGCCTCATTAAGTGCGCTGCAAGCGGCGGCGCTAGATAAACGCTCATCTACCAAAAATACCGGCAAACCAAAACGCCCGTGCAGGCGATTGGCAAATTTGCGTGAAAGACGCGTCATCTCATGCGGCGTGCCATCTAAATGACTAGGCAAGCCGACAATTAAACTAGCAGGCTGCCACTCGCGAATCAGCTGCTCAACCCGCGCAAAGCGACGCTCGTTTGCGTCACAGGTGATGGTTTCTACAGGGTGGGCAATACCCAACTCGGATGAGCCAACGGCTACGCCGATCCGCACTTCACCAAAGTCAAAAGCTAGGAGAGTACTCATTATTTTCCAGATGACAGCCCAGATTTCGAGCGTTTTCAAAATGTGGTGTGCCCAAACAAAGCCGCAGCAGAATTAAGCGTGGCCTGCTTCTTTGGACAACATTGCAATATCAATACCCAGCAAGCCCAAGGCCGCGGCATAACGCGCTTCAGGCGGTAAATCAAAAATGATTTTCGGATCGGCTTCTACGGTGAGCCAAGAGTTCTGTGCGATCTCGTTTTCTAACTGCCCTGCATCCCAGCCGGCATAGCCCAAGGTTAAAAACACCTGATCCGGCCCTTCACCGTCCCCCAGCGCCTGCAAGACATCTCTTGAAGTAGATAGCCCCATTTCATCCGAAACAGCCAAGCTAGATTGCCAGCTACCCAGCGGCGTATGCAGCACAAAGCCGCGATCGGTTTGCACCGGCCCGCCAAAGTGTACCGACAGCGCAGCCATATCGGGGCGATGCAGCTCGATATCGATCTGCTCAAATAGCGACGCCAGCGTCATACCCAGCGGCCGATTCACAATCACCCCCATCGCTCCCCGCTCATTGTGCTCGCACACAAAAGTCAGGGCTCGGGAGAAAATGGGATCAACGAGGCTAGGCATCGCAATCAAAAAATGACGAGAAAAGTTCATTGCGTTATCCATGCCTGCAATTATCGCACAAGGTGCTAAAAATGGGCGCATCACCAATGCCAATGGCACAATACGACATTCATATTCATTACGCCTCCTCTGCCCATGACATCACTCATTTGGTTTCGCCGCGATCTGCGCTTATTTGACCACGCAGCCCTGCATCACGCCTTAAAAGCATCCCAAAACGTGATTGCGGTATTTATTTTTGATACTGCCATTTTAGATGGATTATCAAAAGAAGACCGGCGCGTGGCTTTTATTTGGCATAGTTTGCAGCAATTAAAAGCAGCGCTGATTGAGCAAGGCTCGGATTTAATCATTCGCCACGGCATGGCCAGCGATGAAATCCCCCGTCTAGCGGCGGAGTTCAAAGCCACAGCAGTTTACTGCAACCACGATTACGAGCCAGCGGCCATTGCCAGAGATCTCAGTGTAGCCGAGCAATTAGCCACCATGGATTGCCGCTTTTACAGCTTCAAAGATCAGGTTATTTTTGAAAAAGACGAAGTGCTCACTAAAACCAGCGGCATGTATAGCGTATTTACCCCGTATAAACGCGCTTGGCTGGCTAAGGTGAATGACTTTTATTTCAAGTCCTACCCTATACGTCCTTATTTAAATCGCCTTGCGCCTCTGAGTGGCAAAGCGATGCCCACACTGGCAGAGCTGGGCTTTGATGAAATCGATGTCAGTAATCTTAAGCCCGGCATGGATGGCGGCGAGGCACTGTTTGATGACTTTTGCGAGCGCATCGGTGATTACCAGCAAGCAAGGGATTTTCCAGCGATAAAAGGCGTGTCTTATTTATCTGTGCATCTGCGTTTTGGCACGGTATCGATCAGAGAATTAGCAAAAAAAGCCTGGCAGATAGGCGGTGCAGGAGCAGAGACATGGCTTTCTGAGCTCATCTGGCGCGAGTTTTACCAGCAAATTTTATGGCATCGACCAACAGTCGTTCAGCACGCATTTAAGCCCGAATACGACACGCTGCCCTTCCCAAATAATCCTGAATACTTTGCCGCATGGTGCGAAGGCCGCACAGGGTTTCCGATTGTGGATGCCGCCATGCGCCAGTTAAATCAAACCGGCTTTATGCATAATCGCCTGCGCATGATCGCCGCCAGCTTTTTAGTGAAAGACCTATTAGTAGACTGGCGCTGGGGCGAGCGTTATTTTGCCGAAAAACTCAATGATTTTGATTTAGCCGCCAATAATGGTGGCTGGCAATGGGCCGCATCCACCGGCTGCGATGCCCAGCCTTATTTCCGGATATTTAATCCTGTAACGCAATCGGAGCGCTTTGATCCGCAGGGTAAGTTTATCCGCCGCTATTGCCCCGAGCTGGCAGCGCTCAGTCATAAAGAAATCCATGCGCCATGGTTGGTTAAAGCGATTTTTGGACAAAAAGCCAGCGATGACTATCCGCCACCGATTGTTGACCATGCGGTACAACGCCTCGCTGCACTGGCCTTATTTAAACGAAACTAAACCGATAGGGCGCATCGCCCATCTCATTTGCCTCAAGCAGACTCAAGCTCATGCCAATCATTTTTACGCCAGCCCGGATTATTTTTACCGTAATCTGCCTGCTCTGTACTTCTGCAGCGCTCGCTTTTTTTATCATCATGCAAGAAAAAGAGCAGGACGGGCACTGGCCATGGCCGGTGAATGGCGTGCTAATTAATCAATACTCACAAGCTGCCCAAGTATGGGATGACGATCACCGCTTTTACACAGTTCCCGCTCACACCCGCTCTGGCGATGAGCTGGATGTTGATCATGCTTTTGAGCCTGCCTCAGGACGCTGGTGCAAAATCGGCCCTCACACTGTTACCCTAAAAACCGATGGCTATTTTAAAAATTGCCCCTGCTTTGCGCTTGATGCGGGCCGGGCTTGTATTCAATTTTAACGTTCTAAAGCGGCAATAGATCACAACCAGAGGCCAAGCAATAACGGCATGATAGCCAGCTGACTTTTCCATGCATTGTGCCCATGACTCGTACTACCCGAATTATCTATACCCTGCTTTTTCTGAGTATCAGTTGCCTTAGTACCTATGCTTCTGCCATGTATTGGCCCTGGCCCTTAAATGGCAAAGTGGTGAATCAAAGCCGCTTGCCCGTTGCCGTATGGGATGGAGAACACGGTATTTATACCCTGCCCGCACATAGTTTTAGCCCCAAAGTGCTTGATATCGATCATCTGTACTCCAGCCAGAATAATCGCTGGTGCAAAATTGGATTACTCAAAGTACAAATTGATAGCAAAGGCAATATTAATCAGTGTGAATGCTGGGTAGATAATGCTGGAGACGCATGCAATAGCAGCCCTGTCGTCACCGAAATAAAATCCAGCCAAGCGCCAAAAGTAGCTCAGGCCGCACAACCTGCCAGCATTCCGGCCAGCTCAAACTAAGGCTGCACGCTTATACCCCCACATACTTCGGATAGGTAAAGCAAAGAAAATGGATAAGATTAAATCCAAAGTGCAGCAGAATCGCCATCTCAATGCGCCGGCTCTGTTGATACACCAAGGCATAGCCCAAGCCTGCCAAACTAGCTAAAGCCATATACATCGCGCCACCTGCAAAATGAGCCAGCCCAAATAACAGCGCCGAAGCGGCCACCGCCAGCACCGAACCCGAAGGTTTACTACTGATCCGGTGCAAAGATTCTTGCACAAAGCCTCGAAAAAACGCCTCCTCAGCGATGCAAGTCAGCAATAAATTAACGACAACAAATACCGCCGTAGCCGATGGCAACTTAAAATCAAAACGGAAAAACTGGCTCAGCAGGCCGGCAATGCTCAACAGCCCAATCGTTGCAAAAACAACTAGCCATGAACGCCTAAAATCCGCTTTTAGCCCGGCGAAGCTTGTCGCCTTGCGGCAAAACAAAACCAGCAACAATAAGCCTGCGATTCCCTTATCAAAATTGGCATAGAGCGTAAATGGCGGCGCATCTGCACTCAATTGCACGCCCTTAAAAATCAGTAAATTATTAAACCCCGGCACCTTATGCATCGCCAAAGCCAGCGCCAGCACCGCCGCAATCACGCCCAAAGCTAGCCGTAAAACAAAAGATAGCCGATCGCAGCTCGCCCCCGATAGTGCCAAAGCCAGCACTAAAACGAGCAATAAAGCAGTAAACCCCATCACTCCCGTTGCCAACGCAACAGCGAGTGCCAGCACAAAACACACTAGCCAAGGCCAAATAGCAAACCTGCCCCACTGCACCGCAGGTAACCATGCACATACAATGGCCAGAATTAAAAACACATAGGCTGGGGAGCTTAGAAGTTTGAGCATTTTTAATCAGCAAGAGGGGTAGAGAGGAAAGATGATACGGGAAATAGCTGACATAAAATGGCCTCCGAAGCAGGAGGCCATTATGCATCTCAAACAGAATTAACGAGCGATTTACGTATAGTGATGCTCGTCGTAAGCACGGCTTAGATAATTATTAACTTGATCGTTAAAAGCGATCCAGTGAGGCGTCTTCTGATGAGAAAGCAAGCAGTCCTTGCCCTCCCAATGCTCAATCAGAGCAAAATTGAGTGGCTGAGCATGATTCTGCCACAGTTGATAGTAACGGCAACCATCCTCCTTGATTGACTCTACAACCATGGTGTTGAGTAGCGCAAGAAAAGCGTCTTTATGCGCAGGGTTAATCTCAAAAAATACATTCAATATAATCATGGGGTGCTCCATTATAAAGATCCTTGCTGGATCAACTCGATTTGATGGCCATCTGGGTCTTCGATAAAGGCGATAATGGCCGAGCTTTGCTTCATCGGCCCAGGCTTGCGGCTAACCCGATAAGCTAACTCGCTGGCCTGCTTACACAGGCCTTTGATATCATCGCTCTCTATCGCGATATGGCCATAATAATTTCCATGCGTGTAATCCTGCTTGTCCCAGTTCCAAGTCAGCTCGATGGCAGCCTGCTCGCTCTCTGGGCCATAGCCTAAATACACAAGGCTAAAGCGTCCTTCCGAAAAATCAATACGACGTAGCACCTGCATTCCCAGTACTGCTTGATAAAATCTTATCGATGCATCTAGGTCTGCCACACGAAGCATGGTGTGCATCAATCGCATCATTGGCATTCCTCTTAGTAGTGAATGGAGAAGACCATTATTGCAAGTTTACCTATTCATAAAAAGTGAAACATAATGAACATATAATTCACTTTTTATGAAAGATTAAATCGCATGATAAATAGCAGCCAACTTAAAGCCCTCTGTGCCGTCATAGAACAAGGTGGTGTCAGTGCAGCGGCAAACACGCTGTTTTGTGTGCCGTCCAATATCACAAAAAAAATTAAAGAATTAGAAAGTGAATTTGGGCTTTGCCTCTTCCACCGCGAGCGAAACCGCTTGATCCTCACCGCAGAGGGAAGAACCTTCTACCAAAAAGCGCAGGAATACCTCGCCTTGCACGCGCAAGGAAGATCATTGTTTTACGACGAGCCCATCGTGGGAGAATTACGAATCGGTGCACTCGATATTGCACTTAGCCATCATCTACCCGAACCCATCGCCCACTACCGCATAGCCCACCCCGAAATAAAGCTGAACATTGTGCACGGCCATTCGCTTGAGCTAGAGCGCCAGTTACAAGCAGGAGAATTAGATCTTATTTTTTCAGATGGCCCAATCGAGCATCCTCTGATGGGCGGGGTTTTGGCTTTTACTGAACAACTGGTGCTGGTCGGTGCCGAGCCAGTAGAAATCCCCAAGCAAACGCTCTACGCCTTTCCCTCCACCTGCCACTATCGTCATCTAATTGAGGCGAGTTTAAATATGCAGGGAATTCGGCCACAAACACTGCTTGAAATCGAATCCTACCCTATTATTTTTGCCTTAATCCAAGCAGGAAAAGGCTGCGCCTTTATCCCCAGATCCCTCGCCGAGGCTCAAGGCGTGCCCCACTATAGCGAGCCAATCCAGAGCAATATCTACGCCCTGTGGCGTAAAGGAGCAATCTGCCATTTGGGCAGCGAGTTTATTGAAAAGGTTACGAATGTGAGCTTGATAAGCGATGCAAAAAATAACGAAGCCAAAGTGATAAAAACACAGCAAAAGCCAAGCCAAACGTAACTCCTACTTATTTCACCCCAATCAATTTAAGCAAACCAACTGAAATACCATCAATTTAAAGCAGTTAAAGCCGCCTCTGTAGCTACTAAGCGAAACAAGCCTATCTGTTCGCCCATGACCATGCTGGCTTATCCAAATCATGCTGCCCTAAAATCGACGTTTCACCGCAGTCTTTTTGCAAAATAATCGAATTGCAATCTGCTTCACGCTCAAGTGCTGCAACCAGACGGCTGGCATGGCTAACAACAATCACCTGGCTGTGCAGCGCAGCGGCAGAAATCAAGCGTGCTAAAGCAGGCAATAAATCGGGATGCAAACTGGTTTCTGGCTCGTTCAATACCAAAAGCTCCGACGGGCGCGGGCTAAGCAAAGCGGCGATCAGCAATAAATAGCGTAGCGTGCCGTCCGATAACTCCCTTGCCGCCAAAGGGCGCAATAAGCCACGCTGCCACATCAAAACACTAAAGCGCCCATCACTCACGGCAATCTCGATCCGTGCGCCGGGAAAAGCATCGTCAACCGCCGCCATCAAGGCCGCCGCATCGCCGATCTCAATAATGGTTTGCAGCGCTGCAGCCAAATCAGCGCCATCATTCGCCAAAATAGGCGTGTAAGTGCCAATCTGCGCCTGCCTAGCGGACGCGCTGGCATCGGTACGTAAATGATCATAAAAACGCCAGCGACGCATCGCCTCGCGCAGCTGCAAAACCTCGGGCGCATTAATCGGATCAGCACATTGGCTAAAAATACTATCGTAAGCAGGCACATGCTGGCTGATTACTTGCCAGCTACGCCCCAGCCGCGTTTTGGCAACAGCATTACGCCTGTCCATCAGCAAGGTAACTTCCCGCTGAACACTTCCCGCCCAGATCTGCTCACGCTTTATTTCAGGATCGGCTGCAAATAACGATGAGCTGGGTGTGGGCAAACCTAAATCAATCGCATAAGAAAAATCATCGCCAGCAAAGCCCAACTTGAGTGAAACCACAGCCTTCCTTACCGTAGCTTGAATCGGCACCTCACCACGGCGCATTGCACTAGAAATACTCTCCGGCCCCGCCCACAAAGTGGAAGCAAAGCCCCCCTCCTGCGCCAAATGCCCAATCAAACGCCCCGCTGCCGATTCCGCAATTAAGCGTAAAGCACGGTATAAACTCGACTTCCCGCAGCCATTAGCACCACTAATGACATTGAGCTGAGCCAAGGGAACAACTAAATCGCGTAAGGAGCGGTAATTGGCAATAGCAAGTTTATGCAGCATGGCAATCAATCAGCAAAAACACCATCATAAAGGCAAGTGCGCCCTGTGACATGGGTGTTTCTTTACAAAATGCACAGAGATGGAAAGCTTGGAATAAGAGACTAGGATTTCAGATTAATAGCAGGGCACAGCTTATTTGCATTAATTAAAAAAATCACCTTTAAAACCATAAATAAATAATTAAATAAGCTGTTTATTACTGACTACCATATTTAATCGATCGACCTGATTATGCCTCTTACTCAATGGACTCTGTGTAAATGGATTTCTTGAATGCGGGGCTTGGTTTTTGAATTTGTAGGGCGGGTGAAACCCGCGAGCGATACTGAATAAATACGAGGGTTTCACCCACCCTATGATATTTATAATGAGATTGAGCAGGAGGCATAATCAGGTCGATCGTGCAGATCATAACAATATTACTGGCTGCGTTGCGCAGGGCGTTAATGTCGTCGATGCGGCGTAAATTGCTGGCGGCATCGTTTTATTTAGTAAACATTTGTTGGGCTTTGCAGGCTTAGGCATAAGGTACAAAGCCCTATGTGAAGAGTGGCGGGTTAGCCATAGGCCTAACCCGCCACTCTTTATTACCGCCGGAATGATGATGAATACAGACAGCCTATTTGATTGACATCAGCGCGGGTTGATCAAGAGAGAGCGTTAAATCTAATAGATAACTGATCAAGGGCAATTTCTAATGCAGCAGCTTCTGAATCGCATAAAAAATCAGACCATTCACAAGAGTCATCTGCAACAGTCACTTCAATAATGACTTTATCTAATAAGTGCTCTCTTTGCTCATAATAAGCAGGTTCGGCATATATTCGTTCTTTACGTAACACACGTGGAAAGAACCTGCCTTTCGGTGAGTAACAAATTTGAATAGAAAGCTTTAAATATCCAAAGACATTAATATCAGGAGTTTCAATTGGTGCGAGCTCATACTCAGAAATTATTTTGATCAAACTATCTGTCGTAAACATTCTTACTTACCTCCCCCAACTTCATGACAATGTCGCTTGTAGCATCCGCGAGGAATCCGACTATTGGCATCCTTTTGTGCCGCCACACAAGCGTCTGGCTTCGTTTTAGCTGTAGCAGAACCATACATTCTGTCAGGGCAAATCGCTTTAACATCAATTTGCTGAACATTACAAACTACTTCACAAGTTTGTGATTTATTAAGCAAATTATCTAACCAATTAGCCGCTCCTTGTATGCAGCCTTCAATAGAAGGGATTTTCATAGGGGGTATTGGCATAGGCATTGGAGCGGGAACAATAACGCAAAGCGGTGGGAGACACAAAGGAACTGGTATCGGGTAGGGATATTTTGGCTTTGTTAAGCCAAAATCTTCACTCAAACCAAATTTATCCGTGCTACCAACCGGATTCCCACCCACATACCCATAAGTATTAATCCCGCCAGCCAAACCAATCGGATCAGATTCAATATATCTGCCTGTTGCAGGGTCGTAATCGCGGAAGTAGTTGTAGTGTTTACCGGTTTCTTTATCAAAATACTGACCGGGGAAGCGCAGGTTGTAGCTGAACGTTTTACCTGTTTTACCTGTTTTACTTGGGTCTTCGTCAGCCAAGCTATTGCCGAATGGCTCGCCATCCCAGCGCCAGAGGATTTGCTTGCTGGTTGGATCGGTAATCTGGCGGGGCGTGCCAAGGTGGTCGGCCCAAATATAGCTGATGCGGCTTGAGCCAACCGTCGCCACCGGTATATCGCCTAACCAAACGGTTTCCTGCACGCGCTGACCGCTTGGCAGATATTCACCCAACAAACGGCCCTGTGGATCATAGACAAACAGGGTAGTGCCCGTGGGGGAAGTTTTTTGTACTCTTTGCCCAAGCGCATTGTAGCTATAGCTGACGACCACCTTAGCTTTAGTGGATTTTATTAAGCGGCCAGCGTTGTTGTACGTCAGCACCCAGCCATTATCGTTAGCACGATTACCTGCCGCATCGTAAGTGTAAGTGGCTTGATTTGCACCGCTGGATGACAGCAGGCGGTTGCTATTGTCAGCGTGCTTATAATTTGTACTCGCCGCTCCAACGGTTTGGTCGCTGCGGTTGCCATTGAAATCGTAAAAATAGTTAAACGAGCTGTTATTACTGACGGCCAGATTTAGCCGGTCGAGCAGATCGTAACTATATTCCTGGCTGCGTTGCGGGGCGTTAATGTCGTCGATGCGGCGTAAATTACTGACGGCGTCAAAGGTATAAACGCGGTTGCCATCGGCAAGGCTTTGCCCAGCAAGCAGGCCTGTATTGGCTGCAACCCTTGCCCAAATCTGACCATTACTCCAGCGCCAGCTTTGTGCACCGATATGGCTGGACCAAACCAGCTGATCCAGCAAAGGCTTGCCGTTAATTTGCACACCACTGATTTGCCCCGCTGCATTACGCAAGTAGCTGATGATGATGCCACTAGGGTAGTTGATGGTTTCTACTTGACCGAGGTGGTTAGAGGTATAGCCAATTTTTGCAAGCGTCTTGCCAATTTGGTGCTGCGCTTGAGCAAGATTGCCCTGTGCATCATAACGGTAGCTGGTGCTGCCACTTGGATTAGTGATGCTGGCGACTTTCCCCACCAAGCTTGTGTCATAAGTAAAAGCATTGATGCCATCACCAAAATCAACACTCCGCACACGACCCAGATCGTCGTAGGTATAGGTGGCGGTCTTTTTTCTGGCGTCGGTATAGGCTTGAATCTGCCCGCTGGCCGTGCGGGTATAGCTACTGGTGCCTGTATCTGGGCTGACTAATTTAATCAGATCATCAAAACCGTTGTAGCTGTAGCTGGTTTTAAAGCCTTCTGGATCAGTTACTTGCACCAAATTATCGCGGGCGTCGTAGCTCATCAGTGTGGCTTTACCCGCTGCATCGGTGCTTTTGCTTAAGCGATTTAAAGCATCGTATTCATAGCGGGTAACCCGGCCCAGCGGATCGGTGCTGGTTTGGCGATTGCCATTGGCATCATAGCTGTAGCTATAGATCTGGCCTTTTGCATCCCATTCTTTTTCTAGCCTGCCTAAAGCATCGTAACGCTTAAAGCGGCTTACCACTGTGGCGTGAGTTGGTAAGGCACTGACGGATGATGCCGCAGCAGCAGGGGCAATGGGTGCTGCAAAAGCAGCTTGGCTCAAAAGAAAAATACTGCCCAGCAACACTTTGCCCGGCAGAGCTGTAGATATAAACATAGGTTGGCCCCTGAAAGATTATTTGGCAGGTTTTACTGACTGAGCCTGTTGCACTTGCAGCAGACCATTAGCGAGCGTGCTATCAGGATCGTAACGATCCACTTGCTCCTGTAAACCTGCCTTATTCAGGGTGTAAACCTCACGATGGCCTTGGTTATCGGTAATTTCGCTCAGGCGATGCGCTGCGTCATAAAGATAATTAATTACTAAACCATCAGGCAGCGTGGCCTGCTTTAATAAGCCCGTTGGCCAATAGTCAAAACGACTTAATGCCGCGCCGACTTGCCTGCTAATTAAGCGATTGCGGGCATCGTAAGTGAGCGTCGATTTAATTCCATCTGGCGAGAGGATTTCTAATGGATTGCCATTGGCGTCATAGCGGGTGAACTGGGTAATCTGCTGAGCAGGATTAGTCAGCGCCGTTACATTACCTTGAGCATCGTATTGATAACTACTGGTTTTACCATCTGGATCTGTGCTGGTTTTAACTTGCCCAAAATCGGCATAAGTCCAGCTCCAGCGGCGGGTTTGCCCGTCGGCTGTGATGGCTTTATTCAGCAGATTGGCATTAGCGTCGTACACAAAGCTAGTAACACGGCCAGGCTCGGTCACTTTAAGCGGTAAGCGCCATGTAGCATGCCATTCGGTACTGATGGTACGGGCAAGCGGCGTGCCAGCGGCTTCGGTGCGGCTGGTTTCTAAATTACGGGCCAAATCGTAAACGTAGGTGGTTTTGTTGCCATTAAAGTCTGTACGGCTGGTCACATTGCCGTTGGTGTCGTAGAGCAGATTGTTGCTGGCTGCACTGCAGCCTGCACCACCCGGTTGATCCTTGCCCTGCAAACGCCATGTTCCCGCGATCAATTTGAACTGATAGCGCCTTACCGAGCCCAATGGATCCGTTTCTTCAGTCCAGCGCGTACCGCTGGCAGGATCACCGCCAAAATTAAGCGTAAATTTATCCACACCACCCGCATGCTCGGACGAAATCGCCTGACCTTGTTCGTTGTAAGCCCACGAAGCAAAGCGCTGACCATTTTCATCGATTAGGCCAGTGAGTAAAGATGGATTGCGAGTGTCTTCGTAGAGATATTGACGACTGGTGTTGTCAGCGTAGGTGACTTTGCTGAGGCGGCCAGCATCGTACATATAGCTAGCGACCGTAAGACCATTGGCTTGAGTTTGGCTCGCGTGAATCCCATCGATGTAACTAAATGTTAGGACGGAGCCCAAATTGTCTTTAACTTGGCTTAAGTGATTATTGGTGTCGTAGCTCAACTCTAAAATACGGCCATTAGGCGCAACGACTTGGGTTAGTTTCCCAGACTGATCATAGCTCTCGGTATTAATTCCATCGGCAACTACAAACCCTGTATTCGTTACAGTTAGTTGGTAATGATTAGCAAAGGAGCTCGTAGTGGCTTTTCCTGTTAAATCAAACAAAAAGCTTTTACCATCCTCTCGCTCAACCAAATAGCCTGAAATCCCACTGGCGGGTGTTTGACTGCCAATATAAGCCAACCAGCCATGATCAACATCATTGGCCGGAGCCAGCATATAGTTACTCTTAGAGACGGGTATAACTCGGCGCATGAAGTTGTGACGCCAGCCAATACCGACACCAAGATCAAAGGAATCATTGCCATTGTAAAAACGTTTAAAACTCAAACCATTGGCCAAAGAAAAATCCGTTTCTTCTTGAAACTTGTTACCGGATAAAGTGGATATTGGATTGCCAGTCCAAGGACATGAAAGACCTTTATCAAGATCAGATTTTTTTGGTTGCGTACAACTTGTGTTTATAGGGCATGCAGATAAAGGTGAACATATGCCAGTATTGGTCAAGTATTGACCAATACTGCACTTTGATTTACATGCATTCGATGTGCTATCAAAAAACGAGCCAGATGGGCAATCATCGCAAAATTTGGCTCCGCTACCTAAATTATAAGTTCCTACCACCCCGTTACCACAAACGGGGTAAAACCAGCTAACCATAGATATGGTTGTCGTAACTTTACCGCTAGAGTCCGTTGTGGTATCAACGCGTGAACACGTCCACCCACTTAACCCTTTTGTATCATATGGAAGGGCACCATCAGACCATCCAATGTCGCCACCCCATGATCGAATAAGGACATTAGTATTTTTAGCCATCCATTGACAAGCAGCAAGATGCTGCCCCGGCAAAAAAATGGCTGAGCCACTTTCATTTGCCGCTCGAATATTAGGAATTGGACCATGTGCATAAGCAAAATTCACAATTAATGAAATTAAAAAAACTATAATTTTCATAAATATCTTTATCCAATTTTAATTAATTATCTTTTTTAGTGGTACATAATTTATGCAACTAGTTAAACTCAAAGCTATATAACGCCCGCATAATTATCTATGCACAATCTGCATTTTCATAGTAAATTTGGCACTTATAATTTCAGATATATTATACCAATAATAAAAAGGGTGAATACGATTTCTCGTATTCACCCTTTTTTATTAATACCTAATACTTAATACCACTTAAGCCTTGTTATATCTCAACGCCATTTTCTCCAGCGATACCGGTTTCATTTTCTCTGCCATCCCTGCCGCGCCAAAGGCGTCGTAACGGGCTTCGCATATTTCGCGCATGGCGACGATGGCGGGTTTTAGGTATGCGCGGGGGTCAAAATCTGCGGGGTGCATGGCTAGATGACGGCGGATGGCGGCGGTCATGGCTAGGCGCAAATCGGTATCGATATTGATTTTGCGCACGCCGTACTGGATGGCGCGGCGGATTTCTTCTACGGGAACTCCCCATGTAGGTTTCAACTCACCACCGTATTTGCGCATTTCTTCGAGTAATTCTTGCGGTACGCTGGATGAGCCGTGCATCACCAAATGCACATCGGGGATGGCGGCGTTAATGGCACGCACGCGGTCAATCGCCAGTACTTCACCGCAAGGTGGCTTGGTAAATTTATACGCGCCGTGGCTGGTGCCAATGGCAATCGCCAGCGCATCTACACCCGTGGCTTTCACAAACGCCAGCGCTTCTTGTGGATCAGTCAGCATTTCGGCATGGCTTAATACGCGGTTTGCGCCTACGCCGTCTTCTTCTTCGCCCATGCCGGTTTCTAAGCTACCCAAACAGCCCAGCTCGCCTTCTACCGATACGCCACAAGAGTGGGCCATGCGTACCACTTCGGCCGTCACCGCAGCATTGTAGGCGTAGTCTGATGGTGTCTTGCCGTCTTGCAATAGGGAGCCATCCATCATCACGCTGGTAAAACCCATCTTGATTGCGGTTAAGCAAACAGCAGGGCTAACACCGTGATCCTGGTGCATCACGATAGGCAGATGCGGGTAGCTGGCTACTGCGCCTTCGATCAGTGTTTTTAGAAATTGCTCGCCTGCATATTTACGCGCACCGGCACTGGCCTGCAGGATCACTGGGCTGGACGTGGCATCGGCGGCTTGCAAAATAGCCTGAACTTGTTCGAGGTTATTCACGTTAAATGCGGGTACGCCATAACCGTGTTCAGCGGCGTGATCAAGGACTTGGCGAAGGGATACGAGTGACATGGCTAAGATCCAGATTATTGTTGCTGCGATGCAACACATATTAGTATCCCACGCCGCCCTATCCAATCGGGAGTAACGCCATTCGGGAAAACGCTAAAACCACTTTGCTGTGATTTCAATCGTAATTGAATAACTATTCAGCTAAAAAAACATGAATATTGAGCCATAAAAGCCACTTAATACCGAATGCATAAAAGGCAATCCAGAAGCAATAATACTTTGCAAATACTTCTTTTAAAAAATGCAGAGAGGGCTGGTTTTGATACCCACCCTGCAATTTTCTTTAATAAAATATGCAGGCAAACAATGCAATCCACCCGGATCAACAAAGTCTTAAAGGCGCTTGCTTCAGCAGGCGGCAGCGGCTTAGAAAGGCCCGTTTGATTCGCGCAGTTGATCGGGTAAACCATCATGCTCACCCAAATCATGCTTAAGCGCATCTTGCCAGTGGAAATCGCCAATCTCGGCATTTCTTTTAGGGTGCAGCGGGTAATCGACTTTATTGTCGGCACGATTGGTGTCGCCCACCACCAGCAAACGCACATCGCTATCGGTGTTATTAATAAACACATGGGCGATGCCTGTACCGGCAGGAAAGCCCACCGCATCTCCCGCCTCTAAGCGATGCAACACGCCATCTAGCCAGCAATCGGGATTGCCTTCGATGACGTAAACGAATTCTTCTTCGGTTTTTTCAGAATGCGGCCAAGAGGTGCGCCGGCCCGGTGGCAATAGCTCATGATGGATGCCAAGACGTGTCAGACCAAAAGTGCGGCCAAAAGGCGAGCCGATAGATAGCCGCTCGGCACTGCCGGAATAACAGGAATTATCCGCCATCTTGATTTCTTGCCAGTGCTTGATAAAAGGCGGGCGAGTTGTCATTGCTTATCCTCTTCTCGAATTAAACAGGCGAAAAAAAAGCCAGCATCGTGGCTGGCGTTAATCTTACTGAGAGAGTAGAAGCGCCGTCTATAAAAGACGTAAATCATCTCAAGTGTGTTCACTTGTAGGGTGCAATAAGTCTGAGGCTTTATCCAGACGCATTGCGCCGTTCTTCGCCAACCACCTTGCGGCGTAATGCAGCCAAGCAAAAAACGCTTGGCTTTATTACGCCCTACGAAAAACATTCTGCTCAAATTGATAGGATTGGGATATTTCCCGCCCCCTACAACCTTAAGCGCCGCGCTGTTCCAGAATCTCTACGGCTGGCAATACTTTACCTTCAAGGAACTCAAGGAATGCGCCACCGCCGGTTGAGATATAGCTGACATCATTGGCAATATCGTACTTAGCCACAGCGGCCAGTGTGTCGCCACCACCGGCAATCGAGAATGCAGGCGATGCTGCAATCGCACGGGCCAGTACTTCGGTGCCATGACCAAACTGATCAAATTCAAATACGCCAACTGGGCCATTCCAAACGATGGTGCCTGCGGTTTTTAATACTTCAGCGAGCCTTGCTGCGGTATCCGGGCCGATATCAAAAATCATATCATCGCTTGCTACATCGCTAATGGCTTTAACCACGGCTGGCTCGGTTGGGGAGAATTGCTTACCAATCACTACATCGCTAGGCAAAGGCACATCGCCGCCGCGGGCGCGGATTTTGGCGATCACGCGCTTGGCGTTGTCGACCAGATCGGCTTCGGCTAAAGATTTACCAATTTCATGGCCTTCGGCTAGCAAGAAAGTATTGGCAATCCCGCCGCCAACGATCAGGTAATCCACTTTATCAGCCAAAGATTCAAGAATCGTCAGTTTGGTCGATACCTTAGAGCCCGCCACAATCGCCACCAGCGGTGAAGCCGGTGCTTTCAGCGCTTTGCCTAAAGCATCCAGCTCGCCCGCCATCAACAGGCCCGCTGCCGCGATAGGGGCAAATTTAGCCACGGCATGGGTAGACGCTTCGGCACGGTGAGCCGTACCAAACGCATCGTTTACAAATACATCGCACAGCGCGGCGTAGGCTTGGCCCAACTCGTCCGCGTTTTTCTTTTCGCCTTTGTTGCAGCGCACATTTTGCAGCAGCACTAGCTCACCGGCTTTCACTACAAAACCGTTGAAATCATTCACAACGCTTACATGGCGATCCATCAACTCACCAAGGCGCTTCGCCACAGGGGCAAGATCGTCTGCAGGCTGAAATTCGCCTTCAGTTGGGCGGCCCAAATGGCTCATTACAATTACGCCAGCGCCCGCTTGCAACGCAGCCTCAATCGTAGGAATCGACGCGCGAATACGGGTGTCATCACCAATCACGCCGTCTTTCATTGGCACATTCAGGTCTGCACGGATCAGTACTTTTTTGCCCGCTAATTCAAGCTCGGTCATTTTGCGAAAAGCCATGGTGGATTCCTTTGGAATGGTGAGTAAGTAAGTGTCATTGCAAATACGCAAGCAGAGCATAACGCCCCAGCCCCACCTGCGCTTAAGATGTTTTACGCATTTTAACATACTGATTCTGAGATCTATGAAGCCAGCACCTGCACTATTGCGCAATCGCAATTTCCTTTTACTCTGGCTAGCCAGCTTAATTAGCAACTTTGCACTCGCCATCGCCATGCTGGCCGAAACATGGCTGGTGATCAAAACGCTGGGCGCAAAAGAGCAATTGGGGCTGGTGATGATCGCCGGATCTGTGCCACGAATTATGCTGATGGCGGTGGGCGGCGTGCTGGCCGACCGGATGAAGCGCAGCCATATTATTTGGGCCTCGGTGGGCTTGCGGGTGCTGTTGCTGCTTGTGCTGGTGGGGATTATTGCCAACGATCAACTTAGCATTGGCGTGATGGTGGGCTTTGCGCTGATTTATGGCGCGCTGGATGCTTTTTTCTGGCCCGCACGCGATGCGCTCATCCCCAATATTGTGGCAGATAGCGATTTAACCCGCGCCAACTCCATCATGCTGACGACTAATCAAGTGGGTCTGGTGTTTGGCCCCGTACTGGGCGGCACCATGCTGGCTTTGTTTAGCTATGAAACGGTATTTTCGCTCACGGCCATCATGCTACTAGCTGGGCTGATTGCCATGGCGCTGATCCAAGAGCCCACCTTACTGGCAGGCCGCAAGCGATTCAGCATGCTCATCGAGCTAAAAGAAGGCATGCAGTACATGATTCAAACTCCCGTGCTGCGGGCCTTGATGCTGGTTTATGCTGCGGCCAATTTACTCTTTATGGGCCCATTGGGATTAGGCGTGCCGCTGGTGGTAACCGATCTATTACAAGGCAGTGCCAGCACACTTTCCTTTATGCAAAGCGCTTTTGCGGCAGGCATGGTCTTGGGCGGATTACTGCTCACCCTCTACCCTCCCACTCAAAAACGCTTGCTGATGATTACTGTGGTGATTGCCATCGAAGGCCTGCTGCTGGCCTCCTTAGCACTCGCTACTTGGCTGCCCGTAGCCATCGCGCTGCAAGTATTAATCGGGCTAGGCGTTGCCGCCAATAATGTGCCGATGGTGTCGCTGATCCAGCATTACGCCGACAGGCAAAAACTAGGGCGAATTATGAGCCTGAATTCAATGGTATCCATGGGCCTTGCCCCGCTCTCCTACGCTCTGGTTACTGCTTTGTTTTCTATGCATATCAGCATTCAATGGGTGCTATCGGTCTTTGGCCTGCTACTGGCGCTGCTGATGATGGGGATGACGGTGAAGATGCGGGTGATTCGGGAGATTGATTAGTTAGTTAGCTGCCATAAAAAAACGCAGCCACCGCTGCGTTTTTTATAAAACATAAATTAGAAATTAAGTTGTGCGCCCACATACAGGCCATCGGCCATGCTGACCGATCGGTTGCCGTCTTCGCCCTTCACATGGCTGTATTGATAACCCGCATCCAGCGATACCATTTTGGTCATATCCCAGCGAACACCTGCACGCATTTCTTTATAATTTTCAACGCCACTGGATGCAAATCCCGATGGTGCAAAATAGCCTTGGCCATAAATAGTAAACGCGCCGACAGGAATATCTACGCCACCGCCTACAGCCGCGGCGTAATGATTATCCTGATGTTTTAAATCCATATACACCAGCTTGCCACCTGCTTTAAGCTTGGCAATCCCCAGCGGTGCTTGCACACCAAGGCCCAAAGAGCCCACATTACCCCGGCCATCATTCGTCAACCAATCTGCACTGGTGGTCATCAAAAGCAGGCTGCCTTCATAGGATGCGCCAAAAAAGCCATCGCCCACTCTGGCGGTTAAACCACCCGCCTGTGCGGCCATAGGTAAAGACAAAGCCAAAATTGCGCCTAGTAGTGTTTTTTTCATGCCAGCTCCAGCAGCGTTAACGAGGATATTCGTCAAATAGTAAGCTGTTGAAATAGCCATTGGGTAGGCTATTAATTCCATTTTAATGACGATTTTGTACAAGGCTTATCACCCCCCATGCCGCGCCCTAAATCAAACGCCCCTGATCGCAGATTTAAATGATCACATTGTCATTACGCATTAAATAAACGCCCCTGCGGGATTGATGACAATCCCCATATTAAAAATCTATTTACTTAGCAAATAAAAAATCAATTTTAATCTATATTAAAAACCATCTTTAATTCTTACAAAAAGCACCGGCTGTTATCCTTCAAGTTTTCTAATTCATAACCGATAAACAGATAGACAACAAATCTTTACACTTTGTTTTCAGGATAAGCATCCTGTCGGACTTAAGCCTTATTAATAGAAAACAGCAGTAGAATGAGCTAAGCCATTGCTACTCACCTCTTTATAAATAGTAAGTTATGCCTCTTGCTCAATGAGCGCTGTGTTGATGCTCTTCTTGAGAACGGGGTCGGCCTTTGAATTTGTAGGGAGGGTAAACCCCGTGAGCAATGCTGAGTAAATACGTGGTTTTCACCCGCCCTACGATATTTATAATGAGATTAAGCAAGAGGCATAATCAAATAGTAAGTTTTATTGCAAGAAATCCTAAAAAGTTTAATCAATCAGTGATCAGTATTAAATGGTATTTATTCAGAAAGCAATCCAGTAAGTATTTAAGTACACCACTTTAAAACTCGCAATTGGATAGCAAGATGAGCATCTTTACCGGCATGTCTACCAGTCAAATCCTTGCTTTGACAACGGCACAAATCGCCAGTATCGATACCGCCAGCCTTGCATCTCTCTCTACCCTTCAATTAGCCACGCTAAGCACTCGTCAAATTGCAGCATTCAACACCCGGCAAATCAGCCAATTAAGCAGCAACCACATCATCGCCCTTAGCTCTAGCCAGGCCGCAGCGCTCAGCACTACACAAATTGCCGCGCTCTCTAGCGCTCAGATTGGCGTATTGGAAAGCAGTGATTTTGCTGCGCTTAATACGGCGGCCATTGCCAACTTAAATACCCGGCAAATCAGCGGCCTGAGTAGCGGCCATATTGCAGCGCTTTCATCTGTTCAAATTGCAGCATTAAGTGTTGCACAGGTCAGCTCATTATCGAGCACCCAACTGGGCGGGCTTGAAACAGCCGATATCGCCGCACTCAAAACCAGCGCGATTGCCGCCCTATCCACCAGCCAGATCAACGCACTCAGCAGCAGCCAGATTGCGGCGCTTAGCTCAAACCAAGCCGCAGCAATCACCTCAGCCCAAATCAGTGCCCTATCAAGCACCCAAATTGCAGCCTTTGAAAGTGCAGATTTTTCGGTGCTTAAAACCAGCGCCATCGCCGCTTTATCCAGCGATCAAATCAATGCCTTAAGCACTCTGCAAATTAATGTGCTGAGCACCAACCAAGCCACAGCACTCAGCTCCACCCAAATTACGGCCTTCTCAAGCACCCAGCTGCTTGCAATGGAAACCACAAATATTGCGGCGCTTAAAACCTCTGCCATTGCCGCCTTATCCAGCCAGCAGCTTAATGCGCTCACTACGCTGCAAATTGCCGGCATGAGCAGCAATCAAATTAGCGCCCTAAGCACGGCCAATATGGCCAATGGTTTAAATAGCAATCAAATCAGCGCGCTGACCACTCAACAAGCCGCAGCTTTAAGCGCTGCACAGGTAGCCGCGCTCACAACGACTAACTTTTCAGCACTGGAAAGCGCAGATATCGCCGTGCTAAAAACCAGCGCCATTGCCGCCTTAAGCAGCAGCCAGATCAATATACTCAGCAGCAGCCAGACTATTGCGCTTACATCCAACCAAGCTGCAGCACTTACTTCCCAGCAAGCAGCGGCTCTCTCTACCACCAGCATTGCCGCGCTAGAAACGATTGATTTAGCCGCGCTAAAAACCAGTGCCATTGCCGCATTAAATACCGCTCAAGCCAGCGTACTCGGCAGCAGCCAGATTGCTGCGCTAAGCACCAGCCAGATCACCGCCATCAGCACAGAAAACTTTAGCACCGGGCTAAACAGCGTTCAGATTGCCGCCCTCACCACTCAGCAAGCCGCAGTGCTTAGCTCATCGCAAGTAGCAGCACTATCGACCAGTAATATTGCTGCACTAGAAACTACTGATTTAGCCGTGATCAGAACCGCAGCCATTGCCGCCATTAGTAGCCAGCAACTCAATGCATTAAGCACCCAGCAGGTGGCGAGCTTAAGCACCAGCCAGATCACGGCAATTACTACTGCAAATATCGCCAGCGGCTTAAACAGCAATCAAGTTGTGGCCCTTACCACTCAGCAAGCCGCAGTGCTTAGCTCATCGCAAGTAGCAGCACTATCGACCAGTAATATTGCTGCGCTGGAAACTGCTGATTTAGCCGTGATCAGAACCGCAGCCATTGCCGCCATTAGTAGCCAGCAGCTCAATGCATTAAGCACCCAGCAGGTGGCGAGCTTAAGCACCAGCCAGATCACAGCGATTAGCACCGCTAATATCGCAAGCGGCTTAAACAGCAATCAAGTTGTGGCCCTTACCACCCAGCAAGCTGCAGTGCTTAGCTCATCGCAAGTAGCTGCACTATCGACCAGCAATATTGCAGCACTAGAAACCGCTGATTTAGCCGTGATCAGAACCGCAGCCATTGCCGCCATCAGCAGCCAGCAGCTCAATGCATTAAGCACCCAGCAGGTGGCAAGCTTAAGCACCAGCCAGATCACGGCGATTAGCACCGCAAATATCGCAAGCGGCTTAAACAGCAATCAAGTTGTGGCACTCACTACCCAGCAAGCGGCGGCACTTAGCTCATCGCAAGTAGCTGCACTATCGACCAGCAATATTGCTGCACTAGAAACTACTGATTTAGCCGTGATCAGAACTGCAGCGATTGCCGTTTTATCCAGCCAGCAAATGAATGCTTTAACAACCAATCAAGTTGATGCGCTCACAACAAATCAAGCCATTGCACTGACCACCAGCCAGGTGGCCACCTTGTCGACTTTAAATCTGACGGCACTGGAAACCGCCAACCTCTCCGTACTCAGAACAAATGCCATCGGGGCCTTATCCAGCAATCAAATAAACGCGCTAAGCTCCGATCAAACGGCCAGCTTAAGCAGCAGCCAAATCAGCGCATTAAACACGGCACAAATTGCCAGCGGCCTAAGCAGTAGCCAGATTGTGTCGCTCTCATCAAGCCAAGTTGCTGCACTAAGCTCCACCCAAGCGGCGGCGCTTTCAACAACCAATCTGGCCGCGATGGAAACCAGAGATTTAATTGCACTCAAAACCAGCGCCATTGCAGCCTTAAATACGGCGCAAATTTATGCGCTTAGCACCGATCAAATCGCCAACTTAAGCAGCAATCAGATATTGGCAATCAATACCGCGGCCATGAGCAGCCTCAGTAGCAATCAAATCGTTGCCCTCACCAGCCAACAAGCCGCCGCGCTTAGCTCTGCACAAATAGCGGCCCTTACAACAAGCAATCTGGCTGCGATGGAAACGGGGGATTTAATTGCACTTAAAACTAGCGCCATCGCGGCTTTAAACACTGCACAAGCCAACGCGCTGACTACAGATCAAATCGCCAGCTTAAGCACCCATCAAATACAGGCTTTTAGCACGGCAACAATGGCCAAGCTAAATAGCAATCAAATTGTGGCACTCACTAGCCTTCAGGCCGCCACACTCAGCTCTGCCCAAGTGGCCGCCCTTACAACGACCAACTTGGCGGCAATGGAAACGCGGGATTTAGTGGCACTCAAAACCAGCGCCATCGCGGCTTTAAGCACTTTGCAAATTAGCGCCCTAACCACGGATCAGATCGCCAATTTAACAACCAATCAAATTGCATCCTTAAGCACCACAGATATTGCCTACGGCCTGAGCACCAGCCAGATTGTGGCGTTTACCTCCAACCAAGCCGCAGCGCTCAGCAGTAGCCAAGTTGCCGTGTTATCAAGCAGCAATCTGGCAGCCATGGAAACCGTTGATTTTGCGGCGCTCAAAACCAGCGCCATTGCCGCGCTCTCCAGCACTCAAATCAATGCGCTAAGCAGCAATCAGGCGATGGCGCTGACTTCTGCTCAGGCGGCGGTGTTGTCTTCTAGGCAAGTTGCCGCGCTGTCTACCCTTCATATTGCTGCACTAGAAAGTAGCGATTTAATTGCCTTACAAACCAGTGCAATTGCAGTACTCAATAGCGCCCAAATGGCTGCAATGAGCAGCAGCCAAGTTGCCAGCCTGAGCACAACGCAAATTGCGGTATTAAATACCACAGCCCTAAGCAGTGGGCTAAATAGCGATCAAGTTGTCGCACTGAGCAGCAGCCAAGCCGCCACCTTAAACAGCACTCAGGTAGCCGCCCTTACAACAGCAAATCTGGCGGCAATGGAAACGCGTGATTTAGTAGCGCTTAAAACCAGCGCCATCGCAGCGCTTTCTAGCAATCAGCTCAATGCGCTGACTACAGATCAGATTACCAACTTAACAAGCAGCCAGATCGCAGCGATCACCACGGCCAATGCCGCCAATGGCCTGACGAGCAATCAGATTGTGGCGCTCAACACCAGTCAGGCCGCTATTTTAAGCAGCGCACAAGTGGCGGCCTTATCCACAGCAAATTTAGCCGCGATGGAGACCCGCGATTTAGCACTGCTCAAAACCAGCGCCATTGCCGCTTTGAATACTGCACAAGTGAATGCTTTAACGACAGATCAAATCGCTAATCTGACCAGCAATCAAATTGTGGCTTTAAGCACGGCTAACCTTGCCTCTGGCCTGAACAGCAGCCAGATTGTGGCGCTCACATCCAGCCAAGCCGCTGCGCTAACAACAGCCCAAGTGGCGGCGCTTTCAACTGCCAACCTTGCCGCAATGGAAACCGCCGATTTTGCGGCGCTCAAAACATCGGCCATTGCCGCTCTGTCTACTAACCAAATTAAAGCGCTGACATCCGATCAGGCCATTGCGCTGAACACCCTGCAAGCTGCGGCGCTTAGCTCTACGCAAGTTGCTGCGCTTTCAACGGCCAGCATTGCCGCACTCGAAACCACCGATCTGATTGCCTTAAAAACCAGCGCTATTGCGGCTTTAACATCCGCCCAAGTGGTGGCACTCAGCACCGGCCAAATCGCCAGCTTGCTGACCAGCCAAATCGTTGCACTCAATACAGCAGATATCGCCAATGGGCTAAACAGCAGCCAAATTGTGGCGCTAACCAGCAATCAGGCAGCTGCACTTAGCTCTAGCCAGGTTGCCGCTTTATCGACCGCTAATCTGGCCGCGATGGAAACCCGCGATTTAGCGCTGCTCAAAACCAGCGCCATTGCGGCTTTGAATACTGCGCAAGTGAATGCTTTAACAACTGAGCAAACCGCTAATCTGACCAGCAATCAAATTGTGGCTTTAAGCACGGCCAACCTTGCCTCTGGCCTGAACAGCAGCCAGATTGTGGCACTCACATCCAGCCAAGCCGCTGCGCTAACAACAGCCCAAGTGGCAGCACTTTCAACGAACAACCTTGCCGCAATGGAAACCGCTGATTTTGCAGCACTGAAAACATCGGCCATTGCCGCTCTATCTACTAACCAAATTAAAGCCCTGACATCCGATCAGGCCATTGCGCTGAGCACCCTGCAAGCGGCAGCGCTTAGCTCTACGCAAGTTGCTGCGCTTGCAACGGCCAGCATTGCCGCGCTGGAAACCGTCGATCTGGCTGTCTTAAAAACCAGTGCCATTGCAGCACTGAGCAGCGCCCAAGTGGCAGCGCTAAGCACCAGCCAATTCGCCAGCCTAAGCAGCAATCAAATTGCCGCTTTAAGCACCGCCAATATAGCCAGCGCTCTGAATAGCAATCAGGTTGTGGCGCTCACAACAAGCCAAGCTGCGGTGCTTAGCTCCGCCCAGATTGCCGCGCTATCGACCAGTAATCTAGCCGCGATGGAAACCCGAGATTTAGCCTTGCTTAAAGCCGCCAGCATTGCGGCGCTATCCAGTAATCAGGTGAATGCGCTCACAAGCGAGCAATTTGCCAGCTTGAGCACCAGCCAGATTGCGGCACTCAATACCACGGCCATTGCTGGTGGCTTAAGAACCGATCAAATTGTGGCAATGAGCAGCAGCCAAGCCGCAGCTTTAAGCGCCACTCAAATAGCGGCGCTTTCCACCAGTAATCTGGCCGCGATGGAGACCAGTGATTTTGCAGCGCTCAGCGCAGCTGCCATTGTCAGCTTATCCAGCACTCAAGCAGGAGCGCTAAGCACCGATCAAATCATTGCGTTGACCACCACTCAAGCCGCCGCACTCAATACCCGCCAGGCTGCGGCGCTCTCCAGCGCCCAGCTGGCTGCGCTTGAAACCAGCGATTTAGCAGTTATTCAGGCGGCATCGATTGCCGTTTTATCCAGCGCCCAGATCAGCGGCCTGAGCACTACACAGCAAAGCAGCTTGAGCACCAGCCAAATTGCCGCGCTGAACACCACGGCAATCGCTAGCCTTGGCACAGATAAAATAAGCGCCTTAACGTCAACGCAGGCCAGCGCACTCAATACCGCGCAAATTGCTGCACTATCGACAACGCAAATTGCAGCAATTGAAACAAGCGACTTTACCGTGCTGAGTAACGCAGCCATTGCTGCGCTTTTAACAACGCAAATCAGCGCGCTCAATACCGCCCAAATTGCTGCGCTTAACTCCAGCCAAGCCAGCGTGCTGACTACGCGGCAAGTTTCGGCCTTATCAAGCACGCAGCTTCAGGCAATGGAAACCAGCGACCTAGCCATACTGGCCAGCACCGGCATTGCCGTTTTATCCAGCAGCCAAACAAGCGCACTGAGCACAGATCAAATAGCCAGCCTGAGCAGCAAGCAAATTGTGGCCTTAAATACCAGCGCATTAACAGGGCTAAGCACAGCGCAAATTGCGGCGCTCACGTCCAATCAATCGGCAGCCTTCATCACCAGCCAAGTTGCCGTGCTATCGACCAGCCAAATCGCCGCTTTTGAAACCAGCGATCTGGCCGAGCTAAAAACCAGCGTAATTGCGGCGCTCAGCAGCAGCCAACTGCAAGCGCTGAGCACCCTGCAAATTGCCAACCTGAAAACCACACAGATTGCCGCTTTGAATACCGCCGAAATGGCGAATTTAAGCAGCACTCAGCTTGCCGCCTTAAACACCAACCAAGCAGCGGCTTTAAGCAGCACGCAAGTCGCCGCACTTTCAACGCTACAAATCATCGCTCTGGAAACCAGCGATGTAGCGGCGCTCAGCACCACGGTCATTGCCGCTTTATCCAGTAATCAGCTCGCCGCACTCACTACCGAGCAAATAGGCGCTTTACGCACGGCAGCAATCGCCAGCTTAAGCAGCAGCCAAATTGTGGCGCTGACTTCAAACCAAGCGGCAGCGTTAAGCTCTAGCCAAGCTGCAGCCTTAACTAGCCTGCAAATGGCAGCGCTTGAAACTACCGATTTGGCCGTGCTCAGCAGCAGCGCCATCACCGTGCTTGCCAGTACCCAAATCAACGCCCTCAGCACCCAGCAATTTGCCAGCCTTAGCACCAGCCAAATTGCCAGCTTAAATACACAGGCCATGGCCAGCTTAGGCAGCGATAAAGTCATTGCCCTGAGCACCAGCCAAGCCGCGGCGCTAACAGGTGTTCAGGCCGCAGCGCTAACCACCAGCAATATCGCCGCGCTAGAAACCACCGATTTAGCCGTATTCAGTAGCAGCGCCATTGCCGCATTGTCGACCAGCCAAATAACGGCCCTCACCACCAAACAAATCGCGGCGCTGAGCACCGATTCCATTGCCAATGGCTTAACCATTAATCAGGTTATGGCACTCACATCCAGCCAAATTGCTGCGTTTTCCATTGCCCAGATTGCCGCTCTGTCTGAAAACACCATAGGTGGGCTAGAAACGTCTTACCTCACCTTAATCAGCACCAGCGCCATTGCGGCTTTATCAAGCACACAAGTCGGCTCGTTGACGGCGGCGCAAATTGCCAAACTCAGCACCACGCAAATTGCCGTGCTGAACACCAATGCCGTCGCCAATTTAAGCGCCGATCAAGTCATTGCACTCACGACCAATCAAGCATCCGTACTGACGACCAGTCAAGTAGCCGTACTTTCAAGCACCGCGATTGCTGCCATGGAAACCAGCGATTTAGCCACGTTCAAAACCACAGCCATCGCGGTACTCAATAGCAATCAAATCAGCGCGCTGACTGTGGAGCAAATCACCAGCCTAAGCACCAAGCAAATTGCCGTACTCAGCAGCAATGGCATCGCACGCTTAAGCGCCGATCAAGTGATTGCACTCACCTCCAGCCAAGCCGCAGCGCTGAGCACCAGCCAGATAGCGGCGCTGAGCACTACCGGCATCGAAGCAATGGAAGTTGACGATTTTGCGGCGCTTAAAACCAATGCCATAGCCGCGCTCACAACAAATCAAATCAGCGCACTGACGGCCGATCAAACCATTACGCTGAGCACACAACAAGCCGCCGCGCTCAGCAGTAGCCAAGTTGCGGCGCTCAGTGCCAGTAATATTGCGGCACTAGAAACCCGCGATCTGATCGTACTTAAAACCACCGCCATCGCAGTATTAAATACCGCCCAAATCGCTGCGCTGAGCGGCGAGCAAATTGCCAGCCTGACGACCAATCAGGTCTTTGCCTTGAGCACAGCAGCCATTGCCAGCGGCTTAACCGCCGATCAAATGGTGGCGTTGACTTCAAAGCAGCTTGCAGCCCTTAGCACCGCTCAAATTACCGCGCTCACCACCACAAATATTGCCGCCATGGAAGCCGCTGATTTTGCTGCGCTTAAAACCAATGCGATTGCTGCTTTATCTACCAGCCAGATCAATGCACTTAATGCAGATCAAACCGCAGCCCTGACCACTCAACAAGCGGCAACGCTAAGCTCCAGCCAACTGGCAGCACTCACGGCCAGCAATATGGCGGCGATGGAAACCAGCGATCTGGCCGCTCTGAATACCACCGCCGTGGCGGTCTTAAATACCGCCCAAGTGGCCGCCTTAAGCGGCGAGCAAATTGCCAGCCTGAGCAGCAACCAAATTGCAGTATTAAGCACCTCGGCCATCGCCAGCGGGCTGAACGCCGATCAAATTATTGCGCTAACCACCAAGCAAACCGCAGCGCTGACCACCGCCCAGGTGGCCGCGCTTTCCAGCAGCAATATTGCGGCACTGGAAGGCGTGGATTTAGCCGCCATTAAAACCAGCGCAATTGCTATTTTATCCAGCGAGCAAGTGGCCGCCCTCAGCCCCGAGCAAATCGCCAGCCTGAACACCAAGCAAATTGCGGCGCTCAATACCACGGCGATGGCTAATTTAAGCGCCGATCAAGTTATCGCACTCACTTCAAACCAAGCCGCAGCGCTGACAACAAGCCAAGCCGTAGCACTCAGCAGCAACAGCATTGCCGCGCTGGAGGCCGCCGATTTTGCTGCACTTAAAAGCACCGTGATTGCCGCTCTTTCCAGCGATCAAATCAGCGCACTGACCGCCGAACAAACCACGGCGCTTACCACCGCGCAGGCTGCCAGCCTGAGCAGCAGCCAGATTAGCGGGCTATCGGCCAGCAATATCTCATCGCTTGAAACCAGTGATTTGCTGGTACTGAAAACCAATACTGTTGCAGTATTAAACACGGCACAGGTAGCCGCATTAAGCGTTGAACATATTGCCAGCATGAGTAGCAGTCAGATTGCTGCGCTCAATACGACCGCCATTGCCAACGGCTTTAGCGCAGAGCAAATCGTGGCGTTAACGACCAAACAGGCGGCAGCGCTTACCACGGCTCAGGTGTCCGTGCTATCCACCAGCCATATTGCTGCGCTAGAAACCGCAGATTTAGCCGCCATCAAAACAGCGGGCATTGCGGTCTTGTCTTCTGCTCAAGTTGCTGCACTGACAGAAGATCAAGCTGCAGCGCTAAGCTCCAGCCAGATTGCTGCGCTCGCCCCCAATAGTCTTGCGGCCATGAGCGTGGCAGATATTGCAGTATTAAAAACCAGCGGCATCGCGGCATTAAGCTCGGCGCAGATCACGGCCATGAGCAGCTCGCAAATTGCCAGCCTAAGCACCAATCAGATTGTGGCTTTAAGCGCCGCCAGCATGGCAACCGGCTTTACCACCGAGCAAATTATTGCGCTGACTTCAATCCAGGCGGTGTCACTCAGCGCCAGCCAGCTGGCGGCTCTTTCTACCCGGCAAATTGCCGCGTTTGAGACCAGTGATCTTTCGGTGATCAATACAACAGCAATGGCGGCTTTATCCAGCAATCAACTCAATGCCCTGAGCACCAGTCAGGTAGCCAGCTTAAATACCAATCAAATTGTGGCGCTCAATTCGGCCAGCCTTGCTACAGGCTTTACTACCTCGCAAATTATTGCCCTGACTGCTACTCAGGCGGCGGTGATCACATCCAGCCAGCTGGCCGCGCTAACCACCAGCCATATTGCTGCGCTAGAAACCACTGATTTTGCCGTGCTTAACACCAGCGCCATCGCGGCCTTGTCGGAAAGCCAAGTCGTTGCCATCACCACCTCGCAAGCCGCCGTGCTGAGCAACAGCCAGCTGCAAGCCTTCTCAGTGGGCAATTTGGCGGCGCTAGAAACCAGCGATCTGGCCGTGATCAGAAGCAGCGCCATTGCATCGTTAAGTACGTTACAGATTACAAGCCTGAGCACCAACCAGCTACAAGCCTTAACGACCACACAAAAAATGGGGCTGACCGGCGCTCAGCAGGCGGCCTTTAGCTCCGAACAAAATAGCGCCTTAGGAGCCCTTAGCCCAATTATTCTGGATCTGGATGGCAATGGCGTCAGTACCAGCAGCCTAGAGGCCGGGACTCAATTTGATTTACTCGCCAACGGCAGCAAAATCAAAACCGGCTGGGTAGGCCAAGGCGATGGCTTGCTAGTCATGGATAGAAACCATGATGGCGTGATTAACGATGGGAAAGAATTATTCGGGACATCCACCCTGCTCGCCGATGGCAGTCAAGCCGCCAATGGCTATGCAGCCCTAGCCGAGCTGGATAGCAATCACGATGGCGTGATTGATCGCTACGATAGCGACTTTGAAGAACTGCGTGTCTGGCTAGATAACAACCAAGATGGCATTAGCGACGCCAGCGAGTTAAAACGCTTGATCTCACTGGATATCAGCAAACTTAATTTAGATGTGCGCCAGGCTGCCGAAAAAGACCACGGCAATTTCATTGGGCTGAAATCAACATTTGAAACCACCGACGGACAAATCCATACCGCCGCCGATGTTTGGTTCACCACCGAAAAACCCGCTGCAGCCACCGATCTGCGCACACAAGTGGTCAATATGGTGCAGACCATTTCTGCCTTTAACGAGGCTGAAAAAGCCCAAGCATGGCAAGCCCCAGAACAACTGCCTGTCGCCATCAACAGCGATGCGATGCTGGCGTCACCAACCGTCAGCAACGTCAGCCATATGGCATCCCTGCTGAAAAACTTCGACTCCAACGGCCGACTCATCGGCGGCACAGAAGCCCTCGTCTCCAGCGAGCAAACTCTAAGGCTCAATGGCCTTGCCAATACACAGGCAACAGGGATATTGGCGATGAGCAAGTGATGTTACGAAGCAAAACACCATGCTCTAAGCAGTTTTCTTTTGCTTTAGCAAACAAAAAAATAACTTAATAACTACGATCCCTGCATTGGGCATTTTAAAGCCCCCTTGAAACACGCCGGAGCGAGGAACAGCGGGGCGGGGGATCGCTTGGGAGCGAGGCAGCGAGCCAATCCCGCCCGCCGCCGACTCGATTGGACCGCAGCAGGGGCCTTCGTGTTATTGATGTTGTGGCTTGGCTTCGTTTCTTGGCCGTTCAAGAAAGGAAGGCCCCTGCGGTGGCTACCGCTCCATAATCAACGTGCCGGAGGCACTAAAAAGGTCTTTTAGATCTTTTTAGTGCCTCCGGCACGTTGATTTTCGTCAGCAAACGCGGCGGGTTTCACCCGCCCTACGCAATTTACAGCCCACGCATTGCCCCGCGAGGGCAGGCGCCTTGCCCTCCGTCCTAAGGCCGCTTACCCCAATACCGGGTAATCGCTATAACCCACTTCATCACCACCATAGAATGTCGCCTGATCTGGCGTGTTCAATGCGGTGCCTTGTTGATAGCGTGCCACCAAATCTGGGTTGCCAATAAACGGGCGGCCAAAGGCGATGGTATCTGCGGTGCCAGTGGCTAAACGTGCTTCTGCGGTTTGTGCATCGTAGCCACCGCAAGTGATAATCACACCCCGGTATTGCTGGCGTAAATCAGCGCGGAAGGTTTCGCTTAAAGGCTGACCACCGGCCCAATCTGGCTCGGCGATATGTAGGTAGGCTACGCCAGCACGGTTAAATTCCTCTGCCAGATACATCGCCATTGCTTCGGATTCGTCATCCACAATATCGTGAGCTACAAAGTTAGGCGATAAGCGTACGCCTACTTTATCTGCGCCCACTTCTGCTGCCACGGCATCAATCACTTCCAGTAAAAGACGAGCACGGTTTTCCATATTGCCGCCGTATTGATCAGTGCGCTTATTGCTGCCCGTAGCTAAGAATTGCTGTAGCAAATAACCATTGGCCGAGTGGATTTCTACAAAATCAAACCCTGCCCGCATCGCACGCTCAGCTGCGGTCACATAATCGGCCACAATCCCTGGCAGCTCTGCGGTTTCTAAAGCGCGTGGCGCATCGCAAGGTGCTCGGGTCGGCGTGCCATCTGGCAGAATCACAAAGCTGGTTGATTTCACCGCCTGAATGGCCGAAGGGGCCACGGGCGCTACGCCGTTTTCTTGCAAATGGCGATTAGAAATACGGCCCACATGCCAAAGCTGCATCGACATCTTGCCGCCCTTGGCGTGCACTGCATCTACGACCTGCTTCCAGCCCGCTTCTTGGGCATCGGTATACATGCCGGGGGTGAGCGAATAGCCCTGGCCCTGACGGGAAATTTGTGTGGCTTCAGTAATAATTAAACCAGCACTGGCACGTTGTGCGTAATAGATGGCATTCATTTCAGTCGGCACATCGCCCGGCTGGCTAGCGCGAGAGCGGGTTAGCGGTGCCATAATCATGCGATTAGCGAGTGTGGTTTTGCCGATGATGATGGGAGTGAATAATTTATCTGCGGACATAATATTTTCTCAATGAATAAAATATAGTAAGGACTCAGGTGAGCACAAAAACCCAAATCTTGAACCACGGAGGGCACAGAGAACACGGAGTTTCACAGAGAAAATCAACAACTGAATACTGTGCTCTGTGTCCTCGTTTTACTCTGTGGTTCAAGGTTTAGCGCTCTATCCCTCAATCAACGCTGTTTTTTAAATTTACAAAATTGAATAAAAATCAAACTTACTCAGCCACCTTCACCACTAGCTTCCCAGCGTTCTTCCCTTCCAACAGGCCAATAAAAGCTTGCGGGGCGTTTTCCAGTCCTTGTACTACATCTTCGCGGTATTTGATTTTGCCCTCTTTAATCCACTGGCTCATGGCGGTGAAGAATTCGCCGTAGCGATGGCCGAAATCGTCCCAGATAATAAAACCCTGCATGCGAATGCGTTTTCTCAGCAGCGTACCCATCAAGAGAGACAAGCGATCAGGGCCATCGGGTAGGCTGGTGGCGTTGTATTGCGAGATCAAGCCGCAAAGCGGTACACGCGCTGCAGGGTTGAGCAGAGGCAGAACCGCATCAAATACCGCGCCACCTACATTTTCGTAATACACATCGATGCCTTTAGCGCAGGCCGCTGCCAGTTGCTCGGTAAAGTCGCTAGCGCGGTGATCGATACACGCATCAAAGCCCAGTTCATTCACGGCGTAAGCGCATTTCTCTGCACCACCGGCAATCCCAACCACGCGGCAGCCTTTGATTTTGGCAATTTGCCCAACAACTGCACCTACCGCCCCAGTTGCCGCCGCCACCACCACGGTTTCACCCGCCTTAGGTTGGCCAATTTCCAGCAGGCCCATATAGCCGGTAAAGCCTGGCATGCCCAATATCCCAAGAGCGTGCGATGGAGACGCCAAAGCGCCCAGCTTTTGCAAGCCAGTACCATCCGAGATGCTGTAATCCTGCCAGCCACCAAAGTTCACCACTAAATCGCCCACGGCATAATCGCCATTTTGCGATGCTTCAACGCGGCTAACCGTACCGCCGCCCATTACAGCGCCCACTTCAACCGGCGCGGCATAAGAAGGCGCATCGCTCATTCGGCCACGCATATAGGGATCGAGCGATAGATACAAGGTCCGCAGTAATACTTCACCACTGCCAATAGCTGGGACGGCGTGCTCTTCTAAGCGAAAATCAGCAGGCGTAGGTGCACCATGCGGACGGCTGGCTAAAACGATGCTGCGATTCAGTATTGATGTCATGAGTAAGCTCCAGAGTGTTTGATCCTCGAAACTGAGGAAAACGATAGGAAACAAAACCTTTTGCTTCCTATGAAGTTAGGGTCTGTTGACGTTTCATTCACAATTGCGCTGAGCCGGAAAACGACCAGGCACAAGGCATGCGACGAAGGCAATAACTGGTTATTGTCGAGGAGCATAACGAAGTGAATGGCCGTTTTCCGGCTCAGCCCTTCGGGTTGACTGCATTTTTGGGGCTGCACGGCGTTAAAAATCGCTAATGGTACTCGTGCCATGTCGCAATTTTTGCCTTGTTCAGCCCCAAAACTGAAGTCAACGCAGCCGTGAATGAAGCGTCAACAGACCCAAATTAAACAGCGCGAATTTCATAATCCATACGGGGGAAATGAAGGTGCAGCAGGCCGCAAGCAGTGCTTTGACGGGCAATCACTATTTTTTGCTCATCCAAATAAACCAGCTCGCCCACTACGGTTTCCTGCGGGTAGCCTTCTGGCTGCACGCTCACTTTTTGACCCGCTTTAAATAGAAAATCTTGCATTTCAGCTAGCGCAACAGGCTTAGCCTGCCTTGCTGCAGCAAACGCATCGCCCGCCGAGATACTGCTCATCTCGCCATGGCCAAATGCCGCTATTCTGGCCATCCACGGCAATAAAGCCTTGGTGTTTGGGGCCAGCGCCTCTAAGGCATGTGCACCCTGCAAAAACCACAGGGTGTGAAATACCGCAAAATCGCCCGCGCAGGGATTGATACCACCCAGAAAATGAGCACCGCTTAAAGCTTGATCAAGCTGATCAATCAAGGCGCGCAGCTGGATAGTTAATTGCGCCTGATCGGCCAGCAATTGCGATTTTTGTAAAGGCAATTGGGGATGCATGGCGATGCGATCATCGAGTAGGGCTTGTGGAATATGCTCCACACGGCTTGCCATTAAGTAACGTGCAGCACGCCAAAAGATATCCACATCAAATAAGCGGCCCAGTAAATCGGCTTGCGCCGCCTGTGGCCCAGAAGCTAAAGCAGGCAGAAGGGAGCGATGTTCTAGCTCCGCAATAATCAACGCCGAATCACAATAAATATCTGCGCCAATTTGCAATACAGGCGCACGCCGGTATCCACCGGTGAGTTCCATTAAATCGGGCTTAGGCAATACCGGAGGCATAAGCAGGGATTGCCACGCCAGCTGTTTAAACCCCAGATAGCTTCGCACTTTTTCTGAGTAAGGCGAGGCCTGGTAATGATGCAAAATCAGCGCAGTATTCATATCAGTAGCTGCCTTCTAAAACGAGCTTGCTGGTGGCTAAATCAACATCGCCGTGTTCACCCAAGGCCACCATGCCGTGGGCTTTTAGCTGCTCAAGCACCGCTTCAATGGCTTTGGGCTGCAAATCGTAATCACGCATGCGGGTTTTAACGCCCATGGCTTCAAAGAAATCGCGGGTTTTGGCAATGGCGGCATCGATTCGTGCATCTTCTGTGCCTTCTTTAATGCCCCATACACGATCGGCGTATTGCAGCAGTTTTTCACGCTTGGCGACACGGCGCACATTCAGCATGGATGGCAAGATAATCGCCAGTGTTTGCGCATGATCGATATTGTATAAAGCGGTCAGCTCATGCCCCAGCAAATGCGTTGCCCAATCTTGCGGTACACCGGCACCGATCAAGCCATTGAGCGCCATCGTGGCGGCCCACATTAAATTAGAGCGCACGGTGTAATCATGCGGAGTTGCCAGTGCTTGCGGGCCTACTTCGATCAGGGTTTGCAACAGGCTTTCGGCAAAGCGATCTTGCACAGGCGCATTGGCTGGGTAAGTTAAATATTGCTCAACCACATGCACAAAGGCATCCACCGCGCCGTTGCCAATTTGCCGCGCTGGCAGGCTGTAGGTTTTAGTAGGATCGAGGATGGCAAACTGAGGGAACACATGGCGATTCATAAAGGGCAGCTTGGTCTTGATTTCGCTGCGGGTAATCACCGAGCCATTATTCATTTCCGAGCCAGTGGCTGGCAGAGTCAGCACCGCGCCCAAAGGCAAGGCCGCTTTAATATGCTGGCCACCCGTGGTAAAGATTTCCCAAGGATCGCCTTCGTACACCGCAGCAGCGGCGGCAAACTTAGTGCCATCAATCACCGAGCCACCACCCACAGCCAGCAGAAAATCAATTTTCTCTGCCTTAATCTGCGCCACGGCTTTCATCATGGTTTCATAAGTTGGATTGGCTTCAATACCAGAGAATTCAGCAACGCTATGGTTTTTTAAGGCCTCCATCACTTCGGTGTAAGTGCCATTTTTTTTAATACTGCCACCGCCGTAAAGTACGAGCACACGGGCTTTTTCAGGGACTAGAGTAGCCAACTTAGCAATCTGGCCTTCGCCAAAAACGATTTGAACGGGGTTGTAAAATTCGAATTGTTGCATGGGAAATCCTTTGAAGTTAACGATAAATAGACCAGTCGTCTAGCTTGGATATCAAAAAAATCGGCAACGCTGCCGAAGTGTTTATTACACATATTGTGCTCAGGAAAAGCTGAGCCCTCGTTCTCTTTGGGTGGTACAAGCCACCGTTTTTCTAAGCCTTGGCAAAGTTATTCTCCACCTTGGCCATTAATAACAATAAACCTGCGCGTGGGCACAAAGGCGTGCCCACCCTACAAATCTTTCACGCCCAAAAGGTAACAAGTCGTTTGCATGGCAGTGTCTAACGCGCTGCTATCCTGACGTATTTTGGTCAGCAGGCTGGCCCCCAACCACATCTGATACAGCATCAAGGCCACGGACTGCGCATCCATATTTGGGATCAAAGACCCATCGCAGCGTGGCTCATCTAACCACTTAGCTAGACGACCAATGACATCATTAGTTCCCTGCTTAAAAACTTGCCGCATAGGCTCAGATAAATCGGCGACTTCTGCGGAAAGCTTGACCACCATGCACTGATTCGCTTGGCTACATGCACCTTGGGACATCAGCCAAGTGCGCCAATAGTGCATCAGCCGCTCGCTACCGCAATCGTATTGCGTCTCTAAAGACTGCATATGCAGCTGATAATTAACAAAATAACGCTCTAAAAGCGCACAACCAAAGTGCTCTTTTGAGGGGAAATAGTGATAGAACGAACCTTTAGGCACTTCTGCAGCCGTTAAAATCTCGGCCAGACCCACAGCGAAGAAGCCCTTTCCCTTGAGAATGGACTCGCCCACTGCCAATAAATGTTCGCGTGTATCTTCGTGTTTTTTCTTTGCCATGGACGCAGTCTCTCACAAGAATAGACCAGTCGTCTATTTTTTGTGTAGGGTGGGCACGTTTTTGTGCCCACGCGTTGGGGAAGAGAAATATCCACGTGGGCACGATAAAGCGTTGTGCCCACCCTACATTTGGTGGCTCAGGCGTAACACGGCGGGTTACACCCGCCCTACAAGAGCGGCCCCACCATCAATCCAACAAACCTTCAAACAAAGGCGTTGATAAATAACGCTCACCAAAGGAAGGAATAATCACCGCGATCAACTTGCCTGCGTTTTCTGGGCGCTTGCCTAGCTCGATAGCGGCCCAGGTTGCGGCTCCTGCGGAAATCCCAGCCAGAATGCCTTCTTGCGTGGCAAGGGCACGCGCCGTAGCAAAGGCGTCTTCATTTTTTACCCGAATCACTTCATCGTAGCTTTTAGTATTGAGCACATCGGGAACAAAACCTGCGCCAATCCCTTGAATAGGGTGCGCTCCTTTCTGCCCGCCACTCAGCACAGGGCTGGCATCGGGCTCTACGGCTACCGCTTTAAATGAAGGCTTACGCGCTTTTAATACTTCAGAGATCCCCGTGATTGTGCCGCCTGTACCCACACCTGCGACCAGAATATCGATCTGGCCATCGGTATCATTCCATAGCTCTTCAGCGGTTGTGCGGCGGTGGATTTCCGGGTTGGCTGGGTTTTCAAACTGCTGCGGTAAAAAGTAATTGCTGTGTTCAATGACCAAAGCTTTTGCGGTAGCAATCGCACCGCCCATTCCTTCTGCGGCAGCCGTCAGAACCAAAGTAGCGCCATAGCCGCGTAATAATGCACGGCGCTCTTTAGACATACTTTCTGGCATAGTGAGCACTAATTTATAGCCACGTGCCGCACAAACCATCGCCAAACCAATGCCGGTATTGCCGGAAGTAGGCTCCACAATCACCGTATCCGGCCCGATCAGGCCAGCGGCCTCGGCAGCATCGATCATCGCCACCGCAATGCGATCTTTCACCGAGTGCGAAGGATTAAAGAACTCCAGCTTTGCTACAATCGTTGCCCCGCTTGCTTGTGCAACACGATTTAACTTCACTAAAGGCGTATTGCCGATCAGGTCGGTAATACTATTGGCGATTTTCATGCAGCATCCTTGTCGTCAGTTTAATAAAAGATAGTTGATTGTAGCGGCAATATAATTAACAGATAAAGTGACTAAAAAATCTAAGGAAAGATCAATGAAGGTTTATCGCGTTGGCGGTGCTGTAAGGGATAAATTGCTAGGCCTGCCGGTAAGAGATATCGATTGGGTGGTGGTTGGCAGCACGGCAGAGGCAATGCAATCATTAGGCTACACGCCTGTTGGTAAAGACTTTCCGGTATTTTTACACCCCAAGACGCACCAGGAATATGCCCTTGCCCGCACCGAACGCAAATCCGGCCATGGTTACAAAGGCTTTACCGTGTTCGCAAGCGAAGAGGTTAGCTTAGAAGAAGACTTGCTGCGCCGCGACCTGACCATCAATGCAATCGCCGAAGACGACACCGGCCAGATCACCGATCCATTTAATGGCCAAGCGGATCTAACTGCCAAACTATTACGCCATGTGTCCCCCGCTTTTAGCGAAGACCCCGTGCGTATTTTGCGCCTCGCCCGCTTTGCTGCCCGCTTTGGGTTTGATGTTGCACCAGAAACGCTCGCCCTGATGCAGGAAATGGTAAATAGCGGTGAAGTCGATCATCTGGTGGCAGAAAGGGTGTGGCAGGAGTTTGCCAAAGGGCTGATGGAAGACACACCATCCCTGATGTTTGAAATGCTCCGCCGCTGCGGAGCGCTGGCCCGCATTGCGCCAGAAATCGACGCATTGTGGGGCGTGCCACAGCCTGCCGACTATCATCCGGAAATCGATACCGGCGTGCATGTGATGATGGTGGTCGACTACACCGCCAGCCAAAACTGGCCGCTTGTCACTCGCTTTGCTGCGCTTTGCCATGATTTGGGCAAGGCCATTACGCCTGCCCACATTTTACCTAAGCATATCGGCCACGAGGCACGCGGTGTGGCCCTCGTTGAGGCTTTATGTGAAAGATTGCGCGTGCCCAGCGATTGCAGAGATTTGGCTCGCATGCTGTGCCGTGAGCACACGCATGTCCACACCGCAGAACAACTCCGCCCCGCCACCGTGCTGGAAGTTTTTCAGCGCTGCGATGCATTCAGAAAGCCTGATCGCTTTAAGCAAATGCTCGACGCCTGCCTCGCCGACGCTCGCGGGCGCACAACTTTTGAAAACTGCGAATATCCCCAAGCCGCCTATTTATTAAAGCTGCTAGCCGCAGCCAATACCGTAAATAGCGGCGAGATTGCCCAAAGCTGTGAAGATAAAGCGCACATCCCAGAGAGAATCAGGAAAGCCAGAATTACCGCGATTCGTGACGCGAGCACTGGCAAACCCAAACTTTAAAACACCGATGAGAAAGTCTGCTTATCCCAAAAAAGAAAAGCCCGCCAGTTGCCTGGCGGGCTCCACAATACGCTACACATCCATCAGACAAGCAGTAAACCGATACCTTTTAGAGAGAGAATTGGAGGACACCTGTCTAATTTTCTTGCAGCGAACTGCTCATGCGCTAAGGCCAACACGACTGCTGGCCTTAGCGTTTTATCTATATTAGTTATAGATTATATGCCTTTTCACCGTGGCTCGTCACATCCAAGCCTTCGCGCTCTTCTTCTTCCGGTACACGCAGGCCAATCAACAAATCAACCAGCTTAAAGGCAATAATTGAAACCACAGCCGACCATAGCAAAGTTGTGCCTACGCCGATAGCTTGAATTTTTACCTGTGCAAGAATCGAATAATCTGCGGCCACTTTATTGCCCACATAATCCCAGATGCCTGTGCCGCCCAAATCTGGTGAAGCAAAAATACCGGTTAAGATTGCCCCCAGAATACCGCCCACGCCATGCACACCAAACACATCCAGCGCATCATCCGCGCCTAGTAGGCGCTTCAGACCATGCACGCCCCACAGGCAAATCATCCCAGCCAGTAAACCAATCACCAAAGCGCCGCCTACACCCACAAAGCCGCAAGCAGGCGTAATGGCCACCAAGCCTGCTACCGCACCCGATGCCGCGCCTAGCAATGAAGGCTTACCTTTAAGCATCCACTCGGCTAGCAGCCAAGACATGGTTGCTGCTGCAGTAGCCAGCCAGGTATTAATAAAGGCCAACGCCGCCACACCATTTGCTTCTAGTGCAGATCCAGCATTAAAACCAAACCAGCCAAACCACAATAAGGATGCGCCAATCATGGTCATAGGCAAGCTATGTGGCGTCATTGCTTCACGGCCAAAGCCAATCCGCTTGCCCACCATAAATGCACCCACCAAGCCCGCTACCGCCGCATTGATATGCACCACCGTACCGCCTGCAAAATCAAGTGCACCTTTTTGGAATAAGAAACCGGCAGTGGCGGTAGCGGCATCAGCAGCAGCCTGTGTGAGGTAAGCATCCGGGCCTGTCCAGTACCAAACCATATGCGCCATTGGCAGGTAGGAGAAAGTAAACCAAAGCACGCAGAAAGCCATCACCGCAGCAAACTTAACTCGCTCGGCAAATGCCCCCACAATCAAGCCGCAGGTAATCGCCGCAAATGCACCTTGAAAGACGACATAAATCAGCTCAGAGATACCCACGCCTTTGGTAAAGGTTGCAGCAATCGAATCCGGAGTCACACCTTGAAGCATCACTTTACTAAAAGAGCCAAAGAAAGCATTGCCTTCAGTAAACGCCAGCGAATAACCGTACACCACCCACAGCACTGAAATCATCGCAAACACAGAAAACACCTGCATCAGCACCGATAACATATTTTTAGAGCGAACCAAGCCGCCGTAAAACAATGCAAGGCCGGGGATAGACATTAAAATCACCAAGGCGGTAGAGATAAACATCCACGCGTTATCACCCTTATTAATGGTATCCACGATGGCGACGGGGGCAGATGCAGCCACTTCAACCGCCAACCCCTGTGCCGCTAATCCGCCGAGGGCGAGTGCTGCAAACAATTTGTTCATCGTCTCTCTCCTGCGATTTTTTAATTAGATGGCATCTTGGCCAGTTTCACCGGTACGGATCCGCACCACATGTTGCAGATCAAATACAAAAATTTTACCATCGCCAATTTTGCCGGTATTGGCCGCTTTTTCGATGACTTCCAGTGTTTGTTCCAACTGATCATCCCCAATGGCGACTTCAACTTTTACCTTAGGCAGAAAATCCACCACATATTCAGCACCACGGTAAAGCTCGGTATGCCCTTTTTGGCGACCAAAGCCTTTCACTTCAGTCACGGTTAAGCCCTGAACGCCAATTTCCGACAAGGCTTCGCGAACTTCATCGAGCTTGAACGGCTTAATAATCGCAGACACGAATTTCATGGGGTGCTCCTTTTAAAAGGTGGGGTACGATCAAAGATCAGCACAAAACATGCCAAGCAAGAAAAAGCTCTGTTTTCATGGGCTTAAAAATCAATAGGCCAAGTGATGCACCAACAATAGACGTTCCATGGTGCACTGCAACTTAAATTTGCACCAGAGTGGTGCAATCTACAAATGGCAAGCTTCTGCTAAACTTAAATGCCAAACCAACACCGTTGCGGTACCGGCACAAAAAGCACAACATTAAGAGCTGTTGCTTTAGCCCTGAAACGCGATAAAAACAAACCACCCCACAAACAGTGCCGCAACAATACATAGGATATTCAAGATGCTTAAAGATAAATTTTTTGATGAAATCGCCAGCAAAATCACCGAAGCGATTGCAGCCAGCCCAGCTAAAGATATGGAAAAAAACGCCCGCGCCATGATGGCATCGGCTTTTACCAAAATGGATTTAGTCACCCGCGAAGAATTCGAAATCCAGCAAGAAGTGCTCGCGCGCACCCGTGAAAAACTACATGAGCTGGAAGCCCGGATCAACGAGCTAGAAACCAAACTACACGCCAACAACCCCCAAGACGCACTATGATTTTTGGCCGAAAAACGCCAGAAGCATTACAAATCAATACAGAGCGCTTAAAGCTTGTGCTGGCCGAGCCTGCACAGGCCGTGGTTTGGGCAAAATTCCAGCAAGAAAACCGCCACCACCTTGCTCCTTGGGACCCACAAAGGGAGGAAGACTTTTTCACTCCTTTTGCATGGCAGCTCAGGCTAGAAAATGCTCGGCTACAATATCAGCAAGGCACAGCCATTCACTGGGCTTTGCTCGATCAGCACAGTGCTGAAATGCTGGGGCAATGTAGTTTCAGTAATATCGTGCAAGGGCCATTTATGGCTTGTCATCTTGGGTATTCTTTAGCAGCAGCGGCAGAAGGCCGGGGGCTGATGAAAGAAGCACTTGATGCAGCGATTCATCATCTGTTCAGCACCCGGGATTTACACCGGATTATGGCAAACCATCTGCCGCAGAATCTACGCAGTGCCAGACTCTTACAAAGCCTGGGGTTTGAAAAAGAAGGTTATGCTCGTTCTTACTTAAAAATTGCAGGGCAATGGCAAGATCATGTTTTAAATTCGCTGATTAATCCGACACATTAAGGAGAAAAGCGGCTTGCACCTGCGAAGCAACCAGAGTGACCTTACACACTGTACCAAGCCATATTGCAGCCTGTACCATTCGCCACTTTTAAAAATGAAAGTTTATCGAAAGGAAGCATAATAATGAATAAATATGCAGCGGAGTTTATAGGCACTTTCTGGCTGGTACTTGGTGGCTGCGGCAGCGCCGTATTAGCAGCCGCCTTCCCCGCCCTAGGGATTGGCTTTGTAGGTGTTTCTTTAGCTTTTGGTCTTACCGTACTGACAATGGCCTACGCGATAGGCCATATTTCTGGCTGCCATCTTAACCCCGCCGTTTCTATCGGCCTTTGGGCAGCCAAGCGCTTCCCGGCCAATCAGCTTATCCCTTATATCGTTGCCCAAGTTTTAGGCGGGATTGTGGCCGCAACCGTGCTGTATTTTATTGTGACCGGTAAAGCAGACTTTACGACCTTAGGTGGCTTTGCTTCAAATGGCTACGGTGACTACTCACCGGGTAAGTTTTCTATGGCCTCAGCACTGATTACCGAAGTGGTGATGACCATGATGTTTCTGATCATCATTTTGGGTGCAACAGACAAACGCGCCCCACAAGGCTTTGCACCGATCGCCATTGGCTTGGGCCTCACACTGATTCACCTGATCAGTATTCCTGTGACCAACACCTCGGTGAATCCTGCACGTAGTACCGCAGTTGCGCTATTTGCGGGTGACTTTGCTATCGGCCAACTCTGGCTATTTTGGCTGGCCCCAATTGCCGGAGCCATCTTAGGCGCCGTGATTTACCGCTTTATTGGTAGTGAAGATCAGCCTGCTTAATTAAAGCGGGTCGTGCAGCCTGTCGGACTTAAGCGATGTCCGCGAGGAAAAATCAGGCAGGCGGCTAGAGGCGCGACTTAATCCTGAGCGCGCTATGTTGAGTTACTTTTGAACAAGGATGCAGCAATGAATGCCATACCTCATGGATACCATACCGCAACGCCTTACTTAATAGTCAACGATGCAGTGAGCGCAATTAAGTTTTATAAAAGCGCCTTTAATGCCACAGAAGTGATGCGCTTAGCCGACCCAAGCGGCAAAATCGCTCACGCCGAAGTTAAAATTGGCGATTCATCCATTATGCTGGCCGACGAGCATCCTGAGATGGGCTATGTAAGCCCAGCCGCTTTAGGGAATTCGCCAGTGAGCATCATGCTGTATGTCGCAAATGTTGATGCTGCTTTTGAGCAGGCGATTAAGCACGGTGCTGTTGAGCTACGTGCAGTCAGCGATCAGTTTTATGGCGACCGGATCGGCACATTAAAAGATCCGTTTGGCCATATCTGGAGCCTTGCTACGCATATTGAGGACGTTTCCCCGGAAGAAATCGACAAGCGCTTTGCAGCGTTTTTCACTCAGTAAAACGAACCCCATAAGCGCAAAAAAGCCGATCTAGATGATAGATCGGCTTTTTTACTTTTTAGAGGTTGCGGAGCCGGCCCAGACAAACTCCGGCGTTTTGTCTGCGTCTTACACTCGCCAATCCTTCCGCCACAATGAATGATTCAAACGTAAAAAAGCCGATCTACGTATAGATCGGCTTTTTTACTTATTGGGGTTGCGGAGCCGGCCCAGACAAGTTCCGGCGTTTTGTCTGCGTCTTACACCCGCCAATCCTTCCGCCACAATGAATGATTCAGACGCAAAAAAGCCGATCTACGTATAGATCGGCTTTTTTACTTATTGGGGTTGCGGAGCCGGCCGATAAGCCGGGTTTTGTAGCCTTGAGTTACCCCAAGGTGACAGTCATTCCTCTAGGCCCAGCATTGCTACTGGGCTCGTGCAACCTACCCGTAGACTCGGCGGGCCACCTCAACGTCTACTGCTTGGTCTTGCTCCGGATGGGGTTTACCCTGCCGTCCGTGTTACCACGTCCGCGGTGCGCTCTTACCGACAAACCTTGCGGCCTGCATCCCTGACGGGAACACCTTTTCACCCTTACCTGATCCCAATCCGGCCTTGTATCAATAAAGGCTTTTAACTTGGGCCATCGGCGGTTCAGCTCTCTGTTGCACTTTCCGTCGCCTTGCAACGCCCGGTCGTTAACCGGCATCCTGCCCTATGGAGCCCGGACTTTCCTCCCCCATACCCTAAAAGTATGGCAGCGACTGTCTAGCCTGCTCCGCAGCGGCGGATTATCACACCTCTGGGGCTGCTTGTGCAAATGGCAAACCGCTTATTTGTGATAAATCACCGGCCATTTGCTGTGCTTTAGCAATTCCCCGTTGGCTGGCTGGGAAATAAGCGAACACAAAGCGACGAGTGGTTTCGCCATCTTCGCGATTAATCAGGCTAAGCCACACGCTATCCTTGCCAAAAACATTAGGCTCTTGCGTGAGCTCTACCCGCTCAAAACCACTCATGGGCTCGCTTTTTCTCCATACCGGAACAAGCCCCAACAACATGGTGCGGCGCTCCAGAATAGTGCCGTCGGTATATTGCTCGCCCGGCAGCGCCCAGAACATCAAGCCCAAGACAACCATGGAATACCAGAACACGCCAAAGAAATGATTTTCAAAGTGCACCGAATCGATCAAGGGCTGGCCCCACCAAGCGGCGGCAATCATCGCCACACCAAACATCCACCAGCCGGGTTTTGACACGGCACGGCTAACTAAAATCGTTTTCAAACCAGTTTCCAATGGATTTCTTCCCCAGCGCGTAAAGGCACAACATTGTGCTCACCCAAAGGATAGCTATGCGGCACCTGCCAGCTTTCTTTGACCAAGGTAACGGTACCAGTGTTTTCTGGCAGACCATAAAAAGCCGGGCCGTTTTTAGAGGCAAAGGCTTCAAGTAAATCAAGCGCACCGACCGATTCAAATGCTTCGGCATATAAAGCCAAGGCCGCATGGGCGGAGTAAATACCCGCGCAACCACAGGCCGCTTCCTTGGTGTGCTTGGCATGAGGTGCACTATCCGTGCCTAGGAAGAACTTTTTGCTACCGGATGTCACCGCCGCCAGAAGCGCACGGCGATGTTCTTCACGTTTTAACACCGGCAGGCAGTAATGATGCGGACGAATTCCGCCAGCAAATAAAGCATTACGATTCATCAATAAATGCTGTGGTGTAACCGTTGCCGCAATATTCTTCCCCGCCTTTAAGACATATTCAGCGGCCTGTCTGGTGGTGATATGTTCAAACACAATTTTTAATGTAGGCAGTCTTTGTTGCAGCACCATCAACACGCTATCAATAAACGCCGCTTCCCGATCAAACACATCCACCTGCGGATCGGTCACTTCACCGTGCACCAAGAATGGCAGGCCTAGCTCGGCCATTTTTTCTAAAGCAGGCATGACTTTATCGAAGTTGGTCACGCCCGAATCTGAGTTGGTCGTGGCCCCAGCAGGATAGAGCTTCACCGCTTTTACAAAGCCACTTTGCTTAGCCTTCACCACTTCTTCAGCAGTTAAATGATCGGTTAAATACAGCACCATCAGAGGATCAAACTGCACACCAGCAGGCAGCGCTTCCAGAATCCGCTGGCGATAGGCAAATGCCGCATCCACCGTCGTGACGGGTGGTTTTAAATTAGGCATCACAATCGCACGGGCGAATTCTTTAGCGGTATGCGGCAAGACAGCGGCCATTAAATCGCCATCGCGTAAATGCAGATGCCAGTCGTCGGGACGGATGATTGTGATTGATTTGCTCATATTTTGATTCTCAGTATTTGTGAAGAAATAAACGTTTTATTATTTTGCCTAACTCTTAGGATTTGGCTCGAAATAACGCCCCCAATTAACCCAACTTGTAGGGCATACTCGAAGCGTCGCTGGGCGACGGTTTTTGTCGCAAAGCGATAGCGCAGTACGCCACAGGTCACAACCTGCTTTGGAATCCGCCCAGTTCATGGCGTACTGCGCTTATCGCTGAGCGACTAACAACTGTCGCACACAGAGCTTCGAGTGCGCCCTACTTTTGCATTCAGGGTAGTTAATAAGACTGAGATCATTAGCGTTTGCGAATCAAAAACAAAAATTTATCGTCTTGCGGCCAGGTCTCGATGAGCTCGTGCCCTGTTTGGCGGCAAAAGGCGGTGAAATCGGTCGGTGTAGCGGGGTCGGTACAAATCACATGCAGCACTTCACCACTTTGCATCGTGGCAAGCGCCTTTTTAGTGCGCAGGATAGGCAATGGGCAATTGAGGCCGCTTAAATCGGCGGCTTGCTGGTGCTCTGGGCGGCTGGACATGGATGTCTCCGAGCGAAAAAGATCTATTGTAGCAAGCTCGTCAAGCCCTGCCGTTATTGCATGACTAAGAACAAAGCAACTTCAACATTTAATAATCATACTTAAATGAAAAAATCACCATCTGAGCTCAATTTAAAGCGCGCTTAAGTTTCACTTCATAGTGCTGTGGTGAAATGGCATCACTTATTCATCTTCCTCAAGGAAAACACTATGAAAATCGCCACTTTACTAGCCATTGCCACGCTTGCTGCTTCTTCTTTCAGTATGGCTGATAACTACTACTGCGCCACTCATCCTAAATCCGAATGGATCGCTGGCAGCGTGGCTCACACCAAAATTGTAGCGATGGGCTACAAGGTGAAAGAGTTTAAAGAATCTGGCAATTGTTACAAAATTGAAGGCTGGAATAAGGAAGGCCAAAAAGTAGACGTTTATTTCGATCCAAAAACCTTAGACTTAGTAAAATCTAAATTAGACGATTAATTCTCTGGCTCAAGCCAGCAAAAGGCCATCAAGGATAAATATGCGCTTACTACTGGTTGAAGACGATGCCCTCTTGGGGGACGGCATTGCCGAGGGCTTAAGCGATGCAGGCTTTGTGGTCGATTGGCTAAAAGACGGCGAATCGGCCAGGCTGGCCTTGATGACCGAGCATAGCTTTGATGGTGTAGTACTTGATATTGGCCTGCCGCGTATGGATGGCTTGCAGATTTTGGCGTGGATACGCCGTGAGCGCGGCCATTTACCGGTACTGCTGCTCACCGCCCGAGACAGCATTGAAGATCGCATCAAGGGGCTGGATGCGGGGGCGGATGATTATCTAATCAAGCCCTTTGCCTTAGGCGAGCTTTGCGCAAGAGTGCGGGCTTTAGTACGCCGTGGCTTGGGCAAGCATGATGGCGAGCTATGCTGGCAAGATCTGGTGCTTGATCCGGCCCGTCAATCGGTGCAACAAGCAGGCCAGATACTCAATCTCACGGCGATGGAATACCGACTATTGCATCTTTTAATGGCGAATCATCCACATTATTTATCGCGCCCTCAATTTGAAGAAAAGCTTTACGGTTGGCAGCAGGATATTGAAAGCAACACCCTCGATGTGCATCTCTCGCATTTACGCAAAAAGCTGAATAAAGTGGTAATACGCAATGCTCGGAATCTGGGCTGGCGATTAGAAGCATGAAGAACTGGCTGAAAAGCGCCTCGCTTGCCACGCGGCTTACCCTACTGGTACTGCTGCTTACCTCGCTCACCTGGGCCGCATTCAGCGCAGTCTTGCTCTATGAAACCCACGATGAAGTCAGTGAGCTGCTGGATAAACAGCTTTATGTTTATACCGAGCTGCTTTGGCAAAGCCTAGACGACAGCGACGATTTAAAAATCTTAATCAGTGGCAAACCCGATCACTTACCCCGCGTGGTTTTTAGCCTCTACAGCAGTGAAGGCAAGCTTTTGCTCTCCAGCAGTGAGCATGTTTTGCCCTTTCAAACCGAATATGAGAAAAAAACCCGCACCATCACGCTGGATGATCACCGCTGGGAAATCGCCGTTCGCCAAAATGATGAGAGGCAACTTATCGTGGGCGAGCCACACCAAAAGCGCGAGCAGTTGATTGATGAAATCATTGAATATTTAGGGATCACCGCCATGATTGCCTTGGCCATTCTATTGCCGCTGCTGCTCTTGGCTATTCGACAAGGATTACTGCCACTGCGTGCCGTCGATGCCGAGCTGGCCCGCCGTGCGCCCGATAATCTGGAAGCGCTCACCCTCGCCGTGCCGCGTGAAATTGCGCCGCTGCGCAACCGCCTCAATACGCTGTTTGCTCAGGTGAGCGCCACCTTAGAAAAAGAGCGTCGCTTTACCGCCGATGCGGCCCACGAGCTACGCACGCCACTGGCCGGATTACGCGTGCAAATCGAGCTAGCCCAAGGCAGCCCGCGCCCCGAAGCGCGTGAAAAAGCGCTAAAACAAGCCCTGTTAGGCGTGGATCGCAGCACCCATCTGGTCGGGCAATTGCTTGAACTCGCCCGCTTAGATTTTGCCGCCATTCAAACAGATCAAAAAGTAGATATCGTGCAGCTAGCCGAGTACGCATTACAAGATGCAGGGCTAGCCCCCGAATGCTTACACACAGAAAATACCAGCACTTGGTATGGGCACGCGGGATTACTGGCGCTGCTACTGCGCAATTTGCTCGATAATGCCAAGCGCTACACCGAAGAAAACGCAGCCATCACGATCAGGATCAATCAAAACTCCATATGCATTAGCGATAATGGCCCCGGCGTTCCTCCCGAGGTATTGGCCCGCTTAGGTGAGCGCTTTTATCGGCCTCCCGGCCAAAGCCAAACCGGTGCAGGGCTAGGATTATCGATTGTGCATCGCATTGCCGAGCTGCACCGTGCCCGCGTTACCCTTGCCAGTGATCATGGCTTTCAAGTCACAATCCGTCAGGAAAGTATTGGTCCGTCCAAATCAGGATAGGACTAGGTTTATCCATCGTGTAGAGCGTTGCCGAATGACATCAAGCATCTGTCACGCTCAGCAGCGATCATGGCTTTCAAGTCGCAGTCTGTCAGGAAAATATTGGCCCGTCCAAATCAGAATAGGACTAGGTTTATCCATCGTGTAGAGCGTTGCCGAATGACATCAAGCATCTGTCACGCTCAGCAGCGATCAAGCCTCTATTTATCAGGAAAAATAAATGCCGCATCAGCACGAACACCCGCACGATCAGCCCGGCGGGCATAACGAGCACCACGATCACACCTTTGATCATGCCCATCATCACCATAATCACGGCAAGCCTAGCTCGCAAAAAAGACTATTGCTGGCACTGATAATCACCGGTGGCTTTGGCATTGTTGAGCTGATTGGCGGCGTGATGACCGGCTCGCTGGCGCTGATTTCAGATGCGGGCCATATGTTTACCGATGCCGCCGCGCTGCTGCTGGCCCTGATTGCCAATCTCATCGGCCAGCGCCCTGCCAACTCTGCCAATTCCTACGGCTATGCGCGGGCCGAAGTCATCGGCGCACTCATCAATAGCCTGGCGATGATTGCCTTAGTGGTATGGATTGTGGTGGAAGCCGTTAGCCGCTTGCTCGATCCTCATCCCGTAAACGGCATGGGTGTGATGATTATTGCCGTGATTGGCCTGCTGGTTAATATCATTTCGGCTTGGCAGCTATCGCACGATCACGACAATCTAAATAGCCGTGCTGCGATGATTCATGTACTGGGCGATTTGCTGGGATCCGTGGCCGCGATTACCGCAGGCGCGGTGATTTACTTTACCGGCTGGCAAGCGATTGATCCGATTTTATCGGTTGTGGTTTCTATGCTGATTTTGCGCTCAACGTGGAACCTGCTGCGCCAAGCCACGCATGTGCTTATGGAAGGCGTGCCGCAACATTTAAATTTGGAAGAAATTGGTGCGGCTTTGGCTTCTGAAAAAGGCGTAGTAGAAGTCAATGATTTGCATATCTGGAATATATCAGGCGGCAAAGTGGCACTATCGGCGCATATTGTGATCGAAAAACCGGAAACCTGGCCCTTGCAGCTGCAACACATCAATCATATGCTGGGCGAGCGTTACTCTATCCAACATATTACCTTGCAGGCCACATGGTTTAGTATTCGTCCCACGCGTAGTATTCCTATTCACAAAATCCGGCATTAATTTGAATTATTTTTAAGGATAAATATGCAACGCTTTTTGCTCTTGGCCCTGCTTGCCATCCCTCTCTTGGCCAACGCCGCTGAATACAATACAAGTCGCCCAGCAGGAGTAGAGAGCGATGGCACGACGATCTCCCGCCTGCTCAAAGACACACCGCCTCCCAGACCAGAAGAAAAAGCGTTTAGCAAACCTGATCCTAAAAAACTCCAGAAATGGCAAGAATTTACTGCCAATTACGATTCCAGAATGAATCAATTTCAAGTAGCGCTGGATAGCATCGAAGTGGGCGAAGACGGAATCATTCGCTACGCAGCCGCTGTAACCAGTAAGGGCAGCCAAGTTAAAAATGTCAGCTTTGAGGGAATTGATTGCAAAACAAAACAATTTCGCAGCTACGCTTATTTAAACGGCGATCAATGGCAAGACCTCAGCCGCGATTGGGAGCTTATTGTTAAAGACAAACGTAATGGCTATCAAGCCAAGCTTGCCAAAGAGTTTTGCTGGGGCGGTGCGCCAACCACGGTAGAAAAAATCGTCGATTCGATGAGCTCGAGCGGGCCACTCAAGATTGTTCGGTAGTACAGATACTTTTCGTAGGGCGGGTGAAACCCGCCAAACTTTGGCATGAAATACTAAAAAATGGCGGGTTTCACCCGCCCTACGACAATTCAATACTTGTAACCGTACAGATTTAGGCCAGAGAGGCAAAGAGCAATCTTTGCCCTCCCCACAAACTACACGCCCATCAACACCATATTATCGCGATGAATCAGCTCTGATTCATCGATATAGCCCAAGGCCGCTTCGATCTGCCCTGTGGGTAAACGCATAATCCGGCGGGTTTCAGCAGCGCTGTAGTTCGCCAGACCGCGAGCAATTTCTACGCCACTCACATCCACGCAGCTCACCACATCACCGCGCAAGAAATCGCCAAGCGCTTCTTTTACACCAATAGGCAGCAGGCTGGAGCCTTGTAAACGTAGCGCCCGTACCGCGCCAGCATCCAAAACAACCGACCCTTTCAGTTGCAAATGATCAGCAATCCATTGCTTTTTAGCGGCGAGTGGCGTTGATTGTGCCGTTAGCTGAGTGCCAATTCGCTCGCCCCGGGCTAGGCGCGCTAATACTTCGGGTTCACGGCCACTGGCAATCACGGTCGATGCGCCGCTTCTGGCTGCGCGTTTGGCGGCAATAATCTTGGTATACATACCGCCCGTGCCCACGCTAGAGCCTGCGCCACCGGCCATATCCTCTAGGCTGGCGTCCCCTGCTTCGGCTTCTTCCACCAACTTAGCATCAGGGTTAGAGCGAGGATCGGCCGTATAAAGACCGGTTTGATCGGTTAGGATAATCAGCGCATCACCTTCGATCAGGTTAGTCACCAAAGCACCCAAGGTATCGTTATCGCCAAATTTAATTTCGGCAGTCACCACAGTATCGTTTTCATTAATGATGGGAATGACCCCGAGATTGAGCAGCGTCATCAAGGTGGAGCGGGCATTTAAATAACGGGTGCGATCGGCCAAGTCTTCATGCGTAAGCAGAATTTGCGCGGTTTTTAAGCCATAAGCGCGAAAAGCACTCTCATAAGCCTGACATAGCCCCATCTGCCCAACGGCAGCGGCGGCCTGTTTTTCATGCACCGAAGTCGGTTTTTGCGACCAGCCTAAGCGCGCCACGCCCTCGGCAATTGCGCCAGATGAGACCAGCACCACCTGTTTGCCCATTTTTGAGACTTCGGCAATTTCCTGCGCCCAGCGCAAAAGAGCGGCGTGATCTAAACCACGGCCTTCATTAGTAACCAAGCTAGAGCCAACTTTCACCACAATACGGTGCGCGGCGTGAATAATGCTCTGCGACATAGCCATTTCCTTATGCGAGGATTGGCATTATACCGATATGACCGGATGTCAGATTAAGCAGTATCAAACGACTAAACCGCTAACCCTTATTCAATGAGCTTGCCGCGATGCGTTTTAGTAAACCTCTACTCTTTATCGCCTGTCTCTTGCCACTGGCCTGGATCTTATTTGCAACAGGGCAAGCCATTAACCCGATTGAGTTTTTAACTCGGCAAACCGGCACATGGACGCTGAATTTTCTGCTGATTACCCTAGCCGTTACACCGCTACGCCGGCTTAGTAGTTATGGAAAGCTACTGCTTTACCGCCGCATGCTGGGGCTGTATGTGTTTTTTTACGCCTTTATCCACGCGCTAACGTTCTTTGTATTCGATCACGGCCTAGACCCCGCAGCCATCTGGCACGACGTGATCAAGCGCCCTTTTGTAACCATTGGATTTTTGGCTTTTGTCTTGTTGATTCCGCTGGCAGCCACGTCGAATCAAGCGGCAATCCGCAAGCTAAAACGCCAGTGGCAACGCCTGCATAAGCTGGTTTATCTAATCGCCAGCTTGGGTGTGCTGCATTATCTGTGGCTGGTAAAACGAGATTTAACAACCCCGCTTATCTATGCGGCCATCTTGGGCGTTTTATTCTTAATGCGCACGCCGATGGCAAGGCGATTGGATGGGAAGTTGAAATTTCTGTAAGCAGAGCATTAAAACCCTAAGTTCTGTAGACACAGAGCACACAGAGATGAAAAGCAGCACACCGAGAAAATCAGAAAATAATGTAGGGTGGGCAAGTTTTTATGTCCACACCCACGTAAGCTCATCGCCGCGAGAGCACGACGCCTCCCGTGCGCGCCCTAATGAGTTTTTCTCTGTGCGCTCTGTGTTCTTCCCGCTCTCTGTGTTTACAGACCTTTTTACCCTGGAGGAATCAAGAATCGGGAGATGTCGATTCCCCATTTATCTGGCGATTCATGGCCCGTGATACGGTCTGCTCCGCCCAGCCCCATGGGTTTTGATAAATCGATTTCTACAGGCGGAATATAAGTATTAGCCTTGGTGCTAAAAATAGCTTTTACCCTTGGCATTAATAAATTGCCCTCATTTTGCTCCAGCACTACGGCTAAACGACCTGATTCTAATTTCACCAGAGAGCCCACCGGATAAATACCCACGGTGCGCATAAAAGCTTGAACCAGTGCTGGATTAAAGTGGAATTTGCTCCATTCCCATAATTTTTTTAATCCTTCTGATGCAGGCATGCCTTTGTGATAGCAGCGATCCGAAGTAATAGCATCATATACATCCACCACCGAAGCCATTTGCGTTAATTGGGTAATATGTTCACCGGGTAATTTATGCGGATAGCCACTGCCATCCATACGCTCGTGATGGTGCAGGGTAATTTCCAGAGGAATATCGCCAATTGAATCAACCTTCGATAATATTTTAAAACCTTCCAAAGGATGCGAGCGCATCACTTCAAACTCTGCCTCTGTTAATCGCCCCGGTTTATTCAGGATTTCATTCGGCACCATGGTTTTGCCCGTATCGTGCAATAAGCCGCCAATACCTGCCTGACGAATTAATTCCGCAGGGAAATTCATACTTTTAGTAAAAGTCACCATCAACGTGCAAACGCTCACTGAATGCAAAAAAGTATATTCGTCTTTATCTTTAATTCCGGATAAGCCCATTAATGCGCTGCCATTGCGCAAAATAGAATCAGTAATCGCCTCAACCACTTCTTCAACATCTTCCATATGAATTGCTTTACCCATGCGGGCATCTTGCATCACCGTGCGCACCAAATTATGAGCCTGCTTATGAATGCGCTTGGCACGGCTCATTTCTTCTGTGCTTGATACCTGAATAACCGGTGCTGGCGCAGCAGCCACTCTCACCATCTCTTCCTCGATAGACGCATTCACTTCGTCTATCGTAGGCGCATGTGCGTAATCAAGGCCACGATCGGTATCGATATACACTTCATGCGCGCCAGAAGCGATGATCTTTTGTAGATCTTCATCCGTTTTAACCACAAACTGCTTACGCAAAAAGGGATGATCCATCCAGTCCACATTCAGATCATGGATGTACATACCAATCTTCAGTACTGCAATGGGGATTTTCTTGATCATGGCCGGTTACAATATAAGTTGTTCCTTCATCTTAGAACTAAGCTTAGCTGGCCGCACATGTACAAATTAACTTTCATCAACATACAAGATTCCACCCGTCTGGAATGCGATGCGAAAGCAGGCGGCATGCTCATTTCTGCCGTCAGATCATTGGTAAGCGATGGAAAATTACAACTCGCATGGCGCTGCGGTCAGGGAACCTGTGGTGCATGTAAAGTACGAATAGAGCACGCAGGCAGCGGCAAAATGGTGATGCTGGGCGGTAAAGAAAAAAACGTCATGATCCGCCATGCAGGGCTAGCTGCCGATTCCCCTCTAACAGTTCCCGACACACCCGAGCTCGTTCGGCTGGCTTGCCATATTCAAATCAACAGCGATTTAACAGTATATGTTGGATGAGAGGTACTTCTTATAAGCCAAAAAGATCTGTAGACACAGAGAACGGGAAGAGCACGGAGAACACAGAGAAAAACTAAATAAAATGGTCACAGCTCTTTGTGCTTGGCCCTCTTTCAACCACCTCAAACCGCCCCCATCCTGCGGCTAATCGTTTGAGTCGCTTCTAATAATTTTTGCACCAGCTCACTCTCTGCCTCAGGTTGCATTGCGGATGAGGCGGAGCCGACTACGGTAGCTACCCCGATAATTTGCTTGCGGGCATTAAATACCGGGGCGGAGATGGCATCAACGCCGCTGATTAGCAGGCCTTGAATGCTATGCCACCCCTGGCTGCGTATCTTGGCTAACAGGGAATTGATTTGCTGAGCTTCTGCCTCAGAAATAGCCGCTTCTTGCAGTAAAAGTTTGAGCTCCTGTTCAGACAAATACGCGCTAAATACTAAGCCGGTGGCCGATTTAAACGGGGGCAATACTGATCCCACTTGGGTAATTAGGCTGATTGATCTGAGCGCCTGCTCAACTTGCACAACGGTTGCGCCCTTATTGCCCCATACCGCAAAAAACACCGTTTCATTCAGTTGATCACGCAAATTTAAAAGATAAGGCGTGGCGACTTTCAATACGTCCATCTTACCCAGTGCAACCAGGCCTACACGTAAGGCCTCATGGCCAAGGGCGTAATGATTGCTGGCTGAATCTTGCTCAGCAAAACCCGTGGCAATCAGCGCCTGTAAATAGCGGTGAACTTTGCTGGCGGGCATACCGGCGTATTCAGCCAAATGGGTTAGAGATGTCGCGGGAGCCAGATCGGCCAGTGCTTTTAAAATATGCGCAGCCACTTCTGCCGAGCCCACACTTTGCCGTCTATCGTTTTCTGCCATACGTTTTTACCACTGTAATACGGGGATAGGCGTTTATAGCTTGACGAGTATTTAAAATCAAATTATGTTTTGCGTAAACCAATTACGCATAACGTAAAAAGGCAACGTCATGTCACACGCTACTTTGTCTTACCTGTCAGGGTTTGGAAATGAATTTGCCAGTGAGGCATTGGCAGGCGCTTTACCGGAAGGTCAGAATTCACCACAAAAAGCCCCTTATGGCTTATACCCGGAGCAGTTTTCTACCAGCGCCTTTACCGTGCCTCGCGCCGAAGCCCGCCGTACCTGGATGTATCGCATTTTGCCTTCTGCCGCACACGGCAAATTTGAGCGCTTAGAAAAACAGCGCCCTAGCAGCCAGCTAGGTGCGATTAACCCTAACCGCCTGCGCTGGGACCCACTACCGATTCCTGATGCAGCAACTGATTTTATTGACGGCCTAATCACGATGGCCGCTAATAGCGACGCACCAGAAGGCATCACTATTCACCTTTACCGTGCTAACTGTTCAATGCAGCGGGTGTTTTTTAATGCCGACGGTGAAATGCTGCTGGTGCCGGAGCTTGGCCGTTTACGCTTAGTCACTGAGCTTGGCGTATTAGAAATAGAACCCGAAGAAATTGCCGTGATTCCACGCGGGATGAAGTTCCGTGTGGAGCTGCTGGATGCCGCCGCTCGCGGCTATATTTGCGAAAACCACGGCTCGCCTTTCCGTATTCCCGATCTGGGGCCCATAGGCAGCAACGGCCTTGCCAATCCGCGTGATTTTCTAGCGCCAGTGGCTGCCTATGAAGATGTGGATCAGAGCACACAGATAGTACAAAAGTTTTTAGGTGAATTCTGGGCCACCACGCTGAGCCATTCGCCCTTTAATGTGGTGGCTTGGCACGGCAATAGCGTGCCGTATAAATATGATCTGCGCCGCTTTAACACCATAGGCACCGTGAGTTACGACCATCCCGATCCTTCAATCTTTACCGTACTGACCTCGCCATCTGCCGTGACTGGGCAGGCCAATTGCGACTTTGTGATTTTCCCACCGCGTTGGATGGTTGCTGAAAACACCTTCCGCCCACCTTGGTTTCATCGTAATCTAATGAATGAATTTATGGGTTTGGTACGCGGTGAGTACGATGCCAAGGCAGGTGGTTTTGTGCCCGGCGGCTGTTCATTACATAACGTAATGAGCGCTCACGGACCAGATGCCAGAACTTTTATCAATGCCAGCAGCGCGACATTAAAACCGCAAAAAATCGAGCGCACTATGGCATTTATGTTTGAAGCCCTCGCCGCCATCCGCCCTACGCAATACGCACTGGAATGCGCACAGTTTCAAGCTAATTACGACGACTGCTGGGCAGACATGCCCAAAACATTTAATAAAAACCAGATTTAAGTCAGAACCCTAAAATCTGTAGACACAGAGAACACGAAGTTAAAAAGCAGAACACAGAGAAAACCTTGAGGATTGGCGCGAAATAACATACCGAAGTGATACCCCGTCATCCCCGAGAGTTTTATCGGGAATCCAGTAATGCCACTGGATTCCCATCGATCCGGAATGGCGAAAGAGGGGAAGTTAACCCGAGCCATGTCCTAAATAGATTTAGTTTTTCTCTGTGTGCTCTGTGTTCTACCTGATCTCTGTGTCTACAGAACTTTATATATTTTTAAAACCCAACGGAGCCCCTCATGACTTTCACTACATATCGCCTCAGCTGGGTTACTTCTGCCAATGATCACCGTGATTTCCCGCTGCAAAACCTGCCTTTCGGGGTTTTCAGCCCGGAAGGCTTGCCGCCGCGCGGTGGGGTGGCGATTGGTGATTTTATTTTTGATTTGCAAACCGCAGTCGAAAACAGCTTATTTACTGGCGAAGCGCTGAGCGCTGCGCAAGCGGCCAGTGGCAAATCGCTGAATGCTTTTTTTTCCCTGCCAAGTAGCGCAAGACTGGCGCTGCGTGAGCGCCTATTAGAGCTGCTCGACGCCGATTACGCCCAGATTAAAAGCCTGCAAGCACAAGGCGAATCGCTACTGCGCCCAGCCAGCGTTTGCAAAATGCATTTACCAGCTAAAGTTGGCGATTACACCGATTTTTATACCGGCATTCATCACGCGGTAAATGTTGGCAAATTATTCCGCCCAGATAATCCACTCCTGCCTAATTACAAATATGTGCCGATTGGCTATCACGGCCGCTCCTCGACGATTTACCCAAGTGGCTTTGCCGTGCGCCGCCCGATGGGCCAAACACTCAAACCCGGCCAGGAAGTGCCAGCGCTCACTCCATCGGCCCGTTTAGATTACGAGCTGGAGTTAGGCATCTGGGTAGCGGGCAGCAATCCGCAAGGCGAGGCCATCAGCATTGCCAACGCCCACGAGCATATTGCAGGATTTTGCTTACTTAACGATTGGTCGGCACGCGATTTCCAAGCTTGGGAATACCAGCCGCTTGGGCCGTTTCTGGCGAAAAACTTTGCCACCACCGTGTCGCCCTGGGTAGTGACAGCCGAAGCGCTTGCGCCTTATCGTACTGCTCAGCCAGCTCGCCCTGAGGGAGACCCGCAGCCGCTGCCTTATCTTTATGATGCAGCCGACCAAGCCAATGGCGCTTTTGATATCGAGCTGGAAGTGCTGCTACACACCGCAGCGCAAAAAACCCAAGGCCTGCCACCGCATCGTCTGGGCCTATCCAACACGCTCAATATGTACTGGACCGTGGCGCAGCTGATTACCCATCACACCGTGAATGGCTGCAGCTTACGCTCTGGCGATTTGCTCGGCACCGGCACCTTGTCCGGGCCAAGCGCCGACTCGTTCGGCAGCCTGCTGGAACTGAGCAGCGGCGGCAAAGAATCGATCAAGCTGGATTCTGGTGAAGAGCGCAGTTTTCTAGCCGACGGCGACGAAGTCATTATGCTGGCCCGTTGCAAAAAAAACGGCCATCCAAGCATCGGCTTCGGCGAATGTCGTGGCGTGATTTTAGCTGCGAAGTGACTGGCAAAAAGGTCTGTAGACACAGAGAACGGTGAGAACACAAAGCACACAGAGAAAACCTTAAATGAACGTCTGAAGGAGATAGGGTGACCTTTGTTAGAGGCAATCTCTTAGGTTTCTCTGTGCTCTGCTTTTTCTCTCTGTGCTCTCTGTGTCTACAGATTTTTGATCAAATAAATAAGGTTTAAGCATGAAACTCTACGGCTACTACCGCTCCACCTCGTCCTACCGTGTGCGCATTGTGCTGGCGCTCAAAGGGCTGGCTTATGAAGCGGTGCCGGTCAACCTGCTCAAGAACGAGCAAAAAGATGCGGCTTATCTCAGCGTCAACCCACAAGCGCGTGTCCCCGCTTTGCTGGATCAGGCTCAGGAAGCGATTATCCAGTCGCCAGCGATTATCGAATATCTGGAAGAGCGCTATCCAGAAACGCCGCTACTGCCCAAAGATCTGTTTGAGCGGGCAAAGATTCGCGGCATGGCGGCACTGATCGCTTGCGATGTGCATCCGCTGCATAACATCAGCGTACTCAACTATTTGCGCCAAAACTATCAATGCAAAGAAGACGATATTACGGCGTGGATTAATGAATGGATTAGCCATGGGCTGGCAGCTGTTGAGCAGCTTATTGGTGAGAGTGGCTATTGCTTTGGCAAAGTCAGCATGGCAGACGCCTACCTGATTCCCCAACTCTACGCCGCCCGCCGCTTTAATGTACCACTTGATGCTTACCCAAAAATCCTAAGGGTAGAAGCCCTAGCCAACGCGCATCCAGCCTTTATAGCGGCCCACCCAAAAAATCAGGCAGATAGCCCGGATTAGATCAAAAACTAGAAAACCCAAGTCTTAAACCACGGAGGGAAGGAGAACACGGAGGATCACGGAGAAAGGCAAATTCAAATAGACCCGCAATGTAGTTGTTTTTCTCCGTGTAACTCTGTGTTCTCTGTGCCCTCCGTGTTTCAATATTTGGGTTTTATGTAAGTTAACATAAAGGAATCGACATGCAAGAAGCGCTTTGGACTCCCTCACCTGAGCAGGTTACTGCTACGCAGATGGATGCGTTTCGCCGCCATATTAATCAGGCGCATAGCCTTGAGCTGGCCGATTATGCACAGCTACACGCCTGGAGCGTGGCGCATCGGGTGGCGTTTTGGCTGGCGATTGTCGATTTCTTTGCGATCAAATTTAGCCAGCCCGCCAGCGAAGTGCTGACCGAGGGCTCGGAAATGCCGAGCGCAAATTGGTACAGCCAAACCAAGCTTAACTTTGCCGAACATCTGCTGCGTCGCCGCGATGTGCATCCGGCGCTGATTTCTATTGCGGAAGATGGCTCGCGCGAAGTGCTTAGCTATCAGGACCTCGCCGCCCATGTGGCTGGCCTGCAAAAAAGCCTGAGTGCAGCAGGCGTAGGCTATGGCGACCGGGTGGCCGCGATGATGCCCAATACCTGGCAAACCATTGTCGGTGCATTGGCCACCGCCAGCCTGGGTGCAATATGGTCTTCTTGCTCGCCCGATTTTGGCACGCAAGGCGTCACCGATCGGTTCGGCCAGATAGAGCCCAGAGTCTTGATTGCCTGTGCAGGCTATCGCTATGCTGGTAAAACAATACTGCTATCAGAGAAGATAAAAGAAATCGTAAGTCGGCTTCCTTCGGTGGAGCAGTTGATTATTGTTCCCTACGCCAATGCCGCAGCGGAAGCAGCCAGCTTTCAGGTAGGCAATGCCAAGGTCACGCTTTGGCAGGATTTCTATCAGGCCGGTGGCGAGCCAGAATTCATTCCCACCGACTTTGCTCACCCGCTCTACATCATGTATTCCAGCGGCACCACCGGCGTTCCCAAGTGCATCGTGCACGGCGCGGGCGGCACGCTGCTACAACATGTCAAAGAGCTGGGCCTGCATACCGATCTCACCCCAGCTGACATGCTTTGCTACTACACCACCTGCGGTTGGATGATGTGGAACTGGATGGTGTCTGGTCTCGCCTTGGGTGCAAGCATTGTGCTTTACGACGGCTCGCCATTTCACCCCAAGGCCGACCGGCTGATTGATTTGATCGATGCCGAGGGCATCAGCGTCTTTGGCACCAGCGCCAAATATTTGGCCGCGCTAGAAAAAGCCGATTCCAAGCCAATCAACACGCACCGCTTAGATAAGCTTAAAGCGATTCTTTCTACCGGATCGCCGCTCTCGCACGAAAGCTTTGAATACGTTTACCGCGATATTAAACAAAACCTCTGCCTGTCTTCTATCTCTGGCGGCACCGATATTATTTCCTGCTTTGCGCTTGGCAACCCAACCCTGCCCGTTTGGAGTGGCGAACTGCAATGTAAGGGCCTTGGCATGGCGGTGGAAGTTTGGAACGACGCGGGCCTGCCTGTGGTCGGCGAAAAAGGCGAGCTGGTTTGCACCCGCCACTTTACCGCCATGCCCATCCACTTCTGGAATGATCCAGAGGGCGAGAAGCTAAAATCGGCTTACTTTAGCCAATACCCTGGTATATGGGCGCAGGGCGATTACGCTGAAGAAACCATCCACGGCGGAATTATTATTCATGGCCGCTCTGACGCGGTGCTCAATCCCGGCGGCGTGCGCATCGGCACGGCAGAGATTTATCGCCAAGTAGAAAAGCTGCCCGAGATTCTTGAATCCATCGCCATCGGCCAAGATTGGGATAACGACGTGCGCGTGGTGCTATTTGTGCGTTTACGTGAAGGAGCGGAGCTTTCTGATGATTTGCAAAACAGCATTCGCCAAGTGATCCGCAGCAACACCACACCGCGCCATGTGCCCGCCAAAATCATTCAGGTCAGGGATATTCCCCGCACCATCAGCGGCAAAATCGTCGAACTGGCCGTGCGCAATGTAGTACACGGCAGGCCGGTAAAAAACACCGATGCACTGGCGAATCCAGAGGCTTTGGAAGAATTCAGAAACCGGGCAGAGCTGACTAGTTAAAATAAGCCACTCCGAACACGGCGGCGCAATGTGCGCCGCCTTTTTTATTTTGAGCACCATTTTATGGATAGCCACACTCAAACGCTTTTTAAAATTACTTACAATGTAAAAAAATAAAAGCAATTATCCTTATCAACGCTGACCAAGCATACGGGGTAAAAATTAAGCAGACCGCTAAGCTATTTTCTTCACGATTACCTCAAGCATAACTAAACTGACTTAAGCCCAAGCATCTGGGTATTTAAGGCGGAATAGACAATGCCTCTTAAAAATATGACCGTCAAACAACAGCTAAGCATTTTGCTGGGCAGCATACTGCTTTGTATTCTGGTATTAGCCAGCCACTCCTACCAATCACTGATTACCGTCATGATTAACGGACATCTTTATAAGCAAATCACTGAAACCAATAACTTAACGGCGGACATTCTGCCACCCCCCCAATATATTATTGAATCATTTTTGATTATCAACCAATTGAACAGCTCCCCGGATCAGGCACAAGCACCGCTACTTAAACGCCTACAAGAAACTAAACAAGCGTTCTATCAAGGGCAAGAGAGCTGGAAAACCAAAACACTCCCCACTCTGCTGTTACAAGGGCTCACGCAAACGGTATTTAAAACCGCCCATGCCTTTTACCAAGAAACCGACAAAAACTTTCTCCCTGCACTGCAAGCAGGCAATCAGGATGAAATCGCTAAGGCAAAGAAAAAACTGGATGAGCTCTATCAAGCTCACCGCCTTGCGATTGATGAATTGGTTCCGCTGGTCAGCGCCCAGCAAAAACAACTTGAATCCGAAGCGAGTGCCATCGTAGATCAGGCACTCGCTTGGCTGATTGGCGTTACCATCACTTTGCTTTGCACCATGACACCTCTCGTCATTTGGATCATTCGCTCTATCTACCGCAACCTTGGCGGAGAGCCCGCTTATGCCGCCGAAATAGTTCAGAATATTGCAAATGGCAATATGCTCGTCTCCATCCAGCTCTCGCCCAACGATCAATCCAGTGTGCTATTTCATGTGCAGCAAATGAATAACAATCTGTCACAAGTTTTAAGCCAAGTGAGCAGTGTGGCCAGCACGCTGGCCTCCACCTCAGTGGAGCTATCCGCATCAGCCCACTCCATGAGTAGAAATGCCATAGAGCAAGCCAGCAGCGTTGAAGAAACCAGCGCCTCAGTAGAAGAAATCACCGCCATCGTTGCACAAAGTGCAGACAACTCCAGGATATGCGATGGAATCGCCAGCAAATCATCCATAGATACAATAGAAGGTGCAAAAGCCGTCAAACTGACCGCTACGGCCATGTGCCAAATTGCTAAGAAAATCAGCATCATCGACGATATTGCCTACCAAACTAATCTATTAGCGCTGAATGCTGCAATTGAGGCAGCTAGGGCTGGCGAATACGGCAAGGGCTTTGCGGTAGTCGCATCCGAGGTACGTAAGCTGGCTGAACGCAGCCAAGTGGCAGCACAAGAAATTAGTGAAATTGCGGACAATAGCGTGCTTTTATCTGAAAGAGCGGGCTGCTTACTTGATCAAATGTTGCCTGCTATCGCCCATACGGCCAATCTGGTACAAGAAATCAGCGTGGCCACATACGAGCAAACGATGGGGCTAGATCAAATCAATCAGGCAATCAGCCAGTTAGCTAAGTCAACTCAACTCAATGCAGAAGCATCAGAAGAGCTCTCTTTTGCCTCTGAAGAGATGAGCATGAAGGCAAATCAGCTCGAAGAAATGATTAGCTTTTTTCAGCTTGATCACAAAAAAACCAGCACCACACTTAAACGTATCTTTGTAAATAAAGACACTCATTCAAACTTTCTTGATCCAGCCTCTTTGGCCTTAAACAGCTATGAGCGCGCGGTAAAGTAAGACACGGCAATCAATAAAATACGAATTACGCAGCCATCCAAGCCGCTTGCTTGCAACCATTGATTAATCTCCCCTCGCCCCCATCTATGGCTTCACGGATCTGCCGCCCAAACTTGATCAAGGAACATCATGTCCATTTCTATGTACACCGCCAGCATTCCCGTTTTTAAGCAATTACTCACCGCTCTTGCTGATGTATTAGCGAAAGCCGAAGCCCATGCTGAAGCTCGTAAAATAGACCCGGCAGTCCTGCTGCAAACTCGCTTATATCCAGATATGTTTCCATTGGTGCGCCAAGTGCAGATCGCTTGTGATTTTGCCAAAAGCGTTCCGGCACGCTTAGCGGGTGTTGATGTACCGGCTTATGAAGACAATGAGCAAACATTTGCTGAGCTGCAAGCCCGCATCGCAAAGACACTAAACCTGATCCGCGAGCTAAGTGCGGAGCAAATTGATGGCAGCGCAGCACTGGAAATCGTGTTGCGCCCCGGTACCCCCAAAGAGAAAAAACTCGATGGCCAAACCTACCTGCTCTCTTACGGCCTGCCGCAGTTTTTCTTCCATGTCACCACCACCTATGCGCTGCTGCGCCACAACGGTGTAGATATTGGTAAACGCGATTTTATGGGCGCTTACTAACTAAAAAATGCCCAGCTTGCTGCAAGTAAGCTGGGCTTCACACCCACTCCAGACGCCCTGCCTTAATACCACCCGCCTTCTGCATAAATACCATATTGCCGATCATCTTTTAGTCATACTTCTCGGCTAATATGCCGCTGATTGATAAAAGCAAATATGTTTTGCTAAATAAGGCACTGGTTTGTTTAGCAAAAAAATTAGCTAGTTTTCAATCATTGCAATAATGCCACGATCAATAAAAAAGCCAATCTGGCAGGAACTTTTATTCTGAAGAACACACTAATGCTGTGTTCAGATAAAAATGAAAGATTACTTACTTTAAGCACATGAAAAACAATATATTCAAGTAGCAGATCAAAAATATAACTTAATTACTATAGCGACAACTCGATTGTTTTAAGGCTTTTTGTAAGAATAAATTTAAACACAGTCAATATTTAATTATCATAATTTAATTTATGAAATTAATTAAACTCAGACAAATAGTGATTCGCTGTAAAATTTTTATAATGGAGAATAAATATGCCTCCTTTAGTTGCAATAAAACATCATGATGGAATTATTAGCGTACCCCAAGGCACGTTAAATGACTGGCCTATGGCGCAATTCGCCAGCACAAAAGACCGGGGCATTGTTGTTAAGGCTTTAGGCTTGGAATTAACCAGCGCATTTCTAGCGGTATTTGATGCGAGCACCCACCAGATTATTGGCGAAGAGGCATTATTACGGGCCAGTATTCGCCGCAAAGCACTGTCTGCTGCCGATGTTTTTAAAAGCGCACAGGGAGGGGGCTGCTTAGTTGAATTTGACCGGCTTTGCCGCAGCCTGCATTTAATGAATCATTTAGCCGGTTCTAATAAGCGGCGCACGCTATTTTTAAATGTCTATCCAGAATTACTGATGTCATCCGGCACACAACATATCGAAGCCTTTGAACGCATCTTGCAAGATCAGGGCTTAAGCCCTGCCGATATTGTGCTGGAAATCTTTGAATCGACTATTCCTGCGGGGCAAACGGCCCACTTAGCTCAGGCGATTAAAAACTACCGTGCCAGAGGCTACCGCATTGCGGTGGATGACTATGGCTTTTTAAATAGCAATTTAAGCCGCCTGCTTACACTCAGCCCAGAAATCGTGAAACTTGATCGTGTCGTAATGAGCACTATTAGCAAGGAGCCAGCAGCCCAAGCACAACAACTACTGTGCCAGTTTGTAGAGCGCTTACACGATATAGGTAGCAAAGTGGTGATTGAAGGTATCAATAGCACCGAACAATTAACCCTCGCACAAGAGAGCGGAGCCGATATGCTACAAGGTTATTTTTTAAGTGAGCCCCGCTATCTAAACAAAGATTCTTTTGTTCACGTCCTCCCGTAAGCAAAAATATGGAATATAAAAACAATTATTAATTCTTTTAAAATATATAAAACCCAAGATTAAACTGAGCCTTATCCACTACAGGGGCTCACATATGAAACTCATCACCAGCTTAATTTTTAGCCTTGCTACCGGCAGCGTTTTCGCGGCCTCGGTTGAAATCCTGAATGTCTCTTACGACCCTACGCGTGAGCTTTATCAGGATTACAACAAGGCCTTTGCCAGCTACTGGAAGAAAAAAACCGGTGATGATGTCACCGTACGGCAATCGCACGGTGGCTCGGGCAAGCAAGCCCGCTCAGTGCTGGATGGCTTGCAAGCAGATGTGGTGACGCTGGCCTTAGCTTACGACATTGACGAGCTGGCCACCCCTGTCAAATTGCTCGATCCTGCCTGGCAAAAAAAGCTACCTGACAACGCCTCGCCTTATACCTCGACCATTGTGTTCTTAGTTAAAAAAGGTAATCCCAAGGCAATTAAAGATTGGGGCGATCTGATCAAAGCCGATGTAAAAGTCATCACCCCTAACCCTAAAACCAGTGGCGGCGCACGCTGGAACTATCTAGCTGCTTGGGGCTGGGCCAAGAAAACCCATGGCTCGGACGATAAAGCCCGCGACTATGTACAAAAACTCTTCAAAAACGTCCCCGTACTCGATACCGGCGCGCGTGGAGCCACCACCACCTTCACCCAGCGCGGCATTGGCGATGTCTTACTGGCTTGGGAAAACGAAGCTGAATTAGTGGTGAAAGAAATTGGTAAAGATAAGTTTGAAATCATCGCCCCAAGCTACTCGATCAAAGCCGAGCCGCCAGTGGCCGTAGTCGATAAAGTGGTCGATAAAAAAGGCACGCGCAAAGTAGCCGAGGAATATCTGAAATATCTGTATTCCAAAGAAGGCCAGGAAATCATCGCGCAAAACTACTACCGCCCGATCGATGCTGCAACGGCAGCCAAATACGCGCATCAATTCCCAAAAGTAACGCAGTTTGATATCGACGACGTATTCGGCGGCTGGGCCAAAGCGCAAAAAACCCACTTTAGCGACGGCGGCACGTTTGATCAGATTTACCAGCCGAGTAAGTAAGTGCAAGCACGCTAAGGTGGTGCATCTTTTGTAGGGCGGGTGAAACCCGCCGCTTACGTAGCTTTTGAGGCATAAATCTGGCGGATTTCACCCGCCCTACAATGATTCAAAACTTGCAAGAGTCACTTTTTAACAAATACCTAGCACGCATCCGCCCCATTAAAAGAGCCCACCATGTCAGCCACGATCCATCATGCCAGCGGCACTTTGCATGTGCCCGAAGATACCCTTGCAGATTGGCCTAGTGCCCAGTTTGCCTATACCAAAGAGCGCGGCATCGTGGTGAAGGCGCTGGGACTGGAGCTCACCAGCGTATTTCAAGCCATTTTTGCGGTAGATGCGCAAACCATCATCGGCGAAGAAGGCCTGCTACGCGCCAGCATTCGCCGTAAAGCCATTTCACCCGAAGAAGTATTTAAAAGCGCCTCCCGTGGCGAATGCCTAGTAGCCTTCGATCGCCTGTGCCGCAGCCTGCATTTAATGAACCACCTTGCGGGGCCACAAAAAGGCCAAACGCTATTTCTCAATGTGCACCCAGAGCTGCTGATTACCGTTGAAAAACAACACGGCGAAACGTTCGAGCGCATTTTGCAAGATCAAGGCTTAAAGCCAGGCAATGTGGTGCTAGAAATCATTGAAGCGGCCATTCCCGATGCACAAGAAGCGGATCTGATCCGCGCGGTGCGTAATTACCGACAACGCGGCTATCGGATTGCGCTTGATGATTACGGCCACGCCAATCTTAGCCGCCTGCTTTCTTTAGCCCCGGAAATTGTAAAACTAGATAAAGCGCTCATCCACGCGGCAGAGGGCAATAGTAAGGCGCAGCGATTACTGAGCCAGCTGGTAGAAATGCTACACGGCATCGAAAGCCAAGTCGTGATCGAAGGTATAGAAAGCGCCAAGCAACTGGCAATCGCTAAAGAAAGTGGTGCAGATTTCTTACAAGGATACTTCCTTGCGGAGCCAAAATACTTAAACAAACACCTTTAGTTATTTAAATAACACTCAAGAGTCTTTGTTAAACACACGCAAGCTGCGTGAAAATAACAGCCATCGCTCTTCGCTAGGAAATCATCATGCGTCTTAAATGCCTGCTCGCTGCCATCGCCCTCAGCACCACCCTGCCCGCTTTTGCCGACAGCACCTTGCTGAATGTATCTTACGATGTCATGCGTGATTTCTATAAAGATTACAACCCAGCCTTCGCCAAATACTGGAAAACCAAATCAGGCGAAGACATCACCCTGCAAATGTCGCACGGCGGCTCTAGCAAGCAGGCGCGCTCGGTAATCGACGGCCTGCAAGCCGATGTAGTCACCATGAATCAACACAATGATATCGACGCCATCGCAGATAAAGCCAAACTATTGCCTGCAGACTGGGCCAAGCGCCTGCCTAATGACGCAGCGCCTTTTACCAGCTTGCAAGTCTTGATCGTTCGTAAGGGCAACCCAAAGGGGATTAAAGACTGGAATGATTTAACAAAACCCGGCGTTGGCGTGATCGTGCCCAACCCAAAAACCTCGGGCAATGGCCGCTACACCTATTTGGCGGCATGGGGCTATGCCGCAAAACTGCCGGGTGGCAACGATGCAAAAGCGCGTGAGTTTGTCGCCAGCGTATTTAAAAATATCCCCGTGCTAGATGCTGGTGGGCGCGCCGCCACCACCACTTTTATGCAGCGCCAGATTGGTGATGTGTTGGTGACCTTTGAAAACGAAGCCGAAATGATCGCCAAAGAATTTGGCCGTGGCAATTTTGAAGTGATTTACCCCAGCGTATCCATCGAAGCCGAGCCACCTGTCGCCATCGTCGATAAAGTGGTCGACAAAAAAGGCACGCGCAAACAGGCCGAGGAATATCTGAAATACCTGTGGAGCCCAGCAGGCCAAGAAATCGCCGCGCAAAACTACCTGCGCCCAAGAGACAAAACCATCGCCGCCAAATACGCCAAGCAATTCCCGGCGATTAAATTATTCGCCATCGAAGAATTCGGCGGCTGGCAAAAAGCCCAAAAAACCCACTTTGAAGACGGCGCAATTTACGACCAGATCTCAGCAAGCATTGCTAAGCGCTGATAGCAAGCAGCCAAAAATAAGATCTGTAGACGCAGATCTATCAAGTACATGCCAGTGGAAGTTGTCGCTCTCACAAAAACCCAAACCTTTAACCACGGAGGAAAGGAGAACACGGAGGGCCACGGAGAAAAACACAAAAGGTTTTCTCCGTGAAACTCCGTGTTCTCTGTGCTCTCCGTGGTTCGAGATTTAGGTTTTAACTGCTGCTCTACTAACAACACCCCATCGGATTCACCATGCGCTTCAAACAGCCAAGCGTGTTGCCCGGTTTTAATTTAAGCCTTGGCTACACGCTGTTTTATTTATCGATCATCGTTCTGCTGCCGCTCTCGGCGCTGCTCATCAAAACCAGTGCGCTCAGTTGGGTGCATTTTTGGCAGATTATTAGCGAGCCGCGCGTGGTGGCTTCTTATAAGCTGACTTTTGGCGCTTCCCTGCTGGCGGCGCTGATCAACCTCTTTACCGGCCTGCTGGTAGCGTGGGTGCTAGTGCGTTATCAGTTTTATGGCAAACGCTTTATTGATGCCATGGTCGATCTGCCTTTTGCCCTACCCACCGCTGTGGCGGGGATTGCGCTGGCGACCATTTACGCGCCTAACGGCTGGATCGGCCAATATCTGGAGCCACTGGGTTTCAAGATTGCCTTCACCCCCATCGGCATCGTGATTGCGCTGACCTTTGTCACCCTGCCTTTTGTGGTGCGCACCGTACAGCCGGTCCTGCAAGATTTGGAACACGAGCTGGAAGAAGCCGCCTGCAGCTTGGGTGCGACGCGTTGGCAGATCTTTTACAAAGTCATCTTCCCCACCATCCTGCCCGCGCTGTTAACCGGCTTTGCGCTGGCATTTGCCCGGGCGATTGGTGAGTATGGATCTGTGATTTTTATCGCGGGCAATATGCCTTTTGTTTCAGAAATCACCCCGCTGATGATTATTTCCAAGCTAGAGCAATACGATTATCTGGGCGCTACCGCCATTGCCGTAGTGATGCTGGTGGTGTCCTTTGCCCTGCTACTGCTGATTAATGGCCTGCAGTGGTGGACGGCGAAGCGCTTAGGGAGAGTTAAATAATGGCTTCAACAATTCAACGCTCTATCGTCACCACCGAAAGCCGCGCCGTGCGCTATCTGCTGATCAGCCTTGCCCTGCTATTTATCGGTGTTTTTCTGGTGATTCCGCTGGCATCCGTTTTTATCGAAGCGTTTCGTCAAGGCTGGCGGCTTTATCTGGCGGCCCTTGTTGAGCCTGATGCGCTACAAGCCATCAAGCTCACCCTCATCGTTGCGGCCATTTCGCTGCCTGCCAATCTGATTTTTGGCATTGCTGCGGCATGGTCGATTGCCAAGTTTGATTTCAAAGGCAAAAGCTTTTTAACCACCCTGATTGATCTACCGTTTTCGGTCTCTCCCGTCGTCGCAGGCTTGATTTATGTGCTGATGTTTGGCGCACAAGGCTGGTGGGGGCCGTGGCTGATAGAGCACAACTACACCATTATTTTTGCCGTACCAGGCATTGTGCTGGCCACCATTTTTGTCACCTTCCCCTTTGTGGCCCGCGAGCTGATTCCGCTAATGGAAGCCCAAGGCTCGGACGAAGAACAAGCCGCCATCGTGCTGGGCGCATCCAGCTGGCAAATGTTCTGGCGCATCACCCTACCCAAGATCAAATGGGCTTTGCTGTATGGCGTGATTTTAGCTAACGCCCGCGCCATGGGCGAGTTTGGCGCGGTATCGGTGGTATCCGGCCATATTCGCGGCATGACCAATACCGTGCCGCTGCATGTAGAGATTCTTTACAACGAATACAACTTCGTCGGCGCATTCGCCTGCGCCTCGATCCTGGCGCTGCTAGCCCTGTTAACCCTCGCAGCAAAAAGCTATGTGGAATGGCGAGGAGAGCAACAAGCCGCAGCAGATCGACGACATGCGGTTGAGGAGTAGATCGGGGGTAGTCGTTGTTAAAAGCTTAATCACCACGCTTTCGTCGTCCTCTTAAAGCACAAAACCCAATGATCTGTAGGGTGTGCAAGTCGTTTTTCTTGCGCACCGCCCTCGGTGCGCAACGACTACGTCGTTGTACACCCTACCATTTCGCAGACCTCGCAAGAGATCAGCAAGGAATCAACGATGAGTATCGAAGTCAAAAACATCGCCAAGCGTTTCGGGGCTTTTACCGCGCTGGATAATCTGAATTTAGAAGTGAACTCGGGCGAGCTGTTGGCGCTGCTTGGGCCATCTGGCTGTGGCAAAACCACGCTGCTGCGAGTAATTGCAGGCCTTGAAACGCCAGATCAAGGACAGATTTTATTTCATGGTGAGGATGCCACCGATACCCATGTCAGAGAGCGACAAGTCGGCTTTGTTTTCCAGCACTACGCGCTATTCCGGCATATGACGGTATTTGAAAATGTCGCCTTTGGCCTGCGCGTTCGCCCAAAGAAAACCCGCCCTTCAGAAGCGGGGATTAAAGAAAAAGTCCATGCCCTGCTCAATATGGTGCAACTGGATTGGCTGGCAGATCGCTTCCCGGCCCAGCTCTCCGGCGGGCAAAGGCAGCGGATTGCCTTGGCAAGAGCGTTGGCGGTTGAGCCTAAAGTCTTGCTGCTGGACGAGCCTTTTGGTGCGCTCGATACCAAGGTTAGAAAAGAGCTACGCCGCTGGTTGCGCCGCCTGCACGATGAAATGCATATCACCAGCGTCTTTGTCACTCACGATCAAGAAGAAGCGCTAGAAGTAGCCGATCGCGTGGTGGTGATGAATAAAGGCCAGATCGAGCAGATTGGCACACCAGAGCAAGTCTATGACATGCCTGCCACACCGTTTGTGTATCAGTTTTTGGGTGATGTAAATCTTTTCCACAGCCGTGTGCACGAAGGCTGGGCAGAGGTCGGCGGAACTCGCTTTGCTGCGCCCGATGCAAATAGCTCGGCAGCCACCGTTTATGTGCGCCCGCACGAAATTGACCTATCCCGGCTGGCAAATGAAAAAGCCATCGAAGGCAAGATTACCCATGTGCGGCTTTTGGGTGCGACGGTTAGACTGGAAGTAGAAGCGGCTAATAGCGATATCGTAGAAATAGAGCTTACCCGCGAGCGCCAGCAAGAAGGACAATGGAAAACAGGTGAAACGGTATTTCTTACACCAAGAGAAGCCAGAGTCTACACAGAAGCCAAGTAATTCAAGAGGGCAATGGAAAGGTAAGCCACTAATGAGTTTGACAAAGTAATGACTCCTTGCCCCAAGCTTCAGGCAGAGCTAGGGTAAAGAGTCATCATGCCGTGTTCAGATCATGCTACTCGAGCCCGTTTGGAATACAGAATGCCAATGGATTGCTGTGCGCGCCCATGCAGAAGCCGCACAGCTTATTTTGCTCTCTCCCATGCTAGCTGACTCTGCGCTGGCAAAGCTCCCCTGTTTATGGGAAAGCACCGATGGCAAGCTACCAGAAGACTTACCCGAACCACACCCTTACGTAGTGTTACTGAATAATAATGAGCTGGCGCTGCCTCACCCCCAAACCGCGCGCAGATTGCTGACTGCTCCCAGCGAAGACCCCGGCCTGATTGCTGGAATCACCACCCTGCCCAGTCAACTCCCTCCTAAAGTATGGCTAAGCGGTACTTGGCTCTTAGCCCCACAAAAACCCGATAGCCGCCCCAACCCCAGCAAGCCGGTATTACTTGAATTATTAGGGCTGATCACCAGCGATGCAGAGACACCAGCCATCGAAAGCGTCATCGCCAAAGCCCCCCAGCTGGTCTTTAGTTTATTACGGCTAGTGAACTCGGTAGCAGTAGGTGGTGGCGCACATGCTGAAAGCTTGCGGCAAGCCATTGCCATTTTAGGCCGACGCCAACTACAGCGCTGGTTGCAGCTTTTACTCTATGCCGAGCAATTTGGCGCAGATAGTGGCACGCCACCGCTGCTTCTGCTGGCAGCACTACGCGCCAAACGTTTAGAAGCTTGGGCCGGTAGTGATGCGCTGCCCGCCATAAAAGCGGATGCTGCTTTTATGGCGGGCATGCTGTCTTTGCTTGATCGGCTTTTTGGCCAGCCGCTGGCCGAAATCCTTGGCCCTCTGCCGCTTAGCCCGGAGCTTAGCGCGGGGCTGCTCACAGGGGAAGGGCCGCTAGGCAATGCCATCCGTGCCCTAGCCGCAATAGAAGCAGGCGACAATCCGCTACTTGCCAGCCTGTTGCCCGACACCTGCTCTGCCACTTGGATACAAACAGAGGTAAACGCCTGCCACTGGGTCAGAAAATTACTGGCATCAGGTGGCGCATGAATAACGAGCTAAACAGCGACTCCGGCATTTATGCGGCGCTTGAAGCGTCGCTAATTACCATGGATTTAGAAGGCTATATCACCGGCTGGAATCGTGGTGCCGAATTGTTGTTTGGTTATGCCGCAGATGAATTGCTAGGTAAACATATCCTGCTTTTATATGCCGATGCCGAAGGGCAAGGCGAAGAAGACTTTTTTAATGAAGTCATCAGCCATGGCCATGCCGAAATGGATGTGAAACGGCGGCGCAAAGACGGCAGTGATTTCTGGGCTCATCTGCATCTCACCCTCGTGCGCAATAAAGCCGGCCAGCCCACAAGACTCATTGCTTATGTGCGGGATATCAGCAGCCAGCTTGCCAATGAAGAGCGCAGCCGGCTTTATACCCATATTTTTGAACACGCCCGTGAAGCCATTGTGATTACAGATCATAAACGGCTGATTGTGAGCGTAAATCATGCTTATTTAAAAATAACCGGGCGCAGTGCAGAAGAAGTGCAGGGCACCGTACCTAGCTTTTTCAGCAAGAAATACAATTCCAGAACAATAAAAGACACCCTTAAAGCCATGGGCCATTGGGAAGGCGAATTATGGGACAGCCGCTCAGATGGCGAGGCGTTTCCGGCATGGCTAAGTATTAGCGCAGTACAAACAAACAGCGGCAGCCCCAGCCACTATTTTGCAATGTTCTCTGATCTCACTGAAAAACGACTAGCCGAAGAAAAAATTCATAAGCTAGCCTATTACGACACGCTCACTAATTTACCCAACCGGGCGATGTTGTTTTCATTACTGGCACAATCTTTAGCAGAAGCCAAACGCAAAAAAAAACATGGCTCTTTGCTTTGCTTTAATATCAATGGCTTCAAGAATATTAATGATTCTTTTGGCCATGCCGCGGCAGACACCTTGCTTGCAGAATTAGCCCAGCGTATCCGGCTGGCATTACGCGAAGAAGATGTGGTTTCACGCTTTAGTGGCGATGAATTTTATATTGCACTATTTGAGATCGAGCAAAGAGAAGATGCAATCTTAGTAACCCGTCGCATATTGCAATCAACCGCAGCGCCTTTTTACTTAAAGAATCAAGAAATCGTGTTATTAAGCCATATTGGTATCAGTATTTATCCAGACGATGGCTATGATGCAGAAACGCTTATTAATAATGCCACCGTTGCCATGCACCGGGCAAAGAAAGGCAATCAAAATTACCTTTTTTATTCCAGCGAAATGAATCGCCGCTCCTTAGACCGGATCAAACTCGAAGCCGAGCTGCATCACGCCTTAGATCTCAATCAATTCGAATTATTCTTTCAACCACAAATTGATCTTCCCAGCAAAAAAGTAATGGGAGCCGAAGCATTGATACGCTGGCGTCACCCACAAAAAGGCATGATCCCCCCCTCAAACTTCATTCCCTTTGCCGAAGAAACTGGGCTGATTGTAGCGATTGGCAGCTGGGTGCTGAATGAAGCAATTAGCCAAATAGCCGAATGGAAAAAAGCAGGACTAAAATTAAACAGGCTGGCGATTAATTTATCTGCCTTGCAATTTAAGCCTCAGCTTCCTGATGAGCTGGGTGCTATTTTAAGCTATCACAAAATCCCTGCTGAATTAGTCGAGCTGGAGCTCACCGAAAGCTTGCTTATGGGAAACGGACAATCCACCCTGCTTAACCAATTACATAATAGTGGCTTTAGCTTGGCACTCGATGACTTTGGTACGGGTTATTCTAATCTGGCTTATTTACAGCATTACCCAATTGATTATTTAAAAATTGATCAATCTTTTGTGCAAGCCCTACCTGATAATCAGCACTCTGCAGCGATTGTCCGATCCATTATTGATATCGCTACTAATCTAGGCTTAAAGCTTATTGCCGAAGGCGTAGAAACCAAAGCCCAAGCCGATTATCTGGCGCAATTAGGCTGTCACTTAATTCAAGGCTATTACTGCTACAAACCCATGAGCGCAGAAAACTTTACCCAGCTGCTGATTGAGCAACAGGGTAAAGAAAACCAAGATTAGGCTCTGGCTTTTATTCATTACCCTAAATGTAATTTAAGTAGGGCGTACTCGAAGCGAAGAGCAGTACGCCATGAACAGGGTAGACTCCAAAACTGGTTTTTTGTGCCCAGCGGCGTACTGCGCTTCGCTGGGCGACAAAACCGTCGCTCAGCGAAGCTTCGAGTACGCCCTACCTATAAAAGCTTGAATTAATTAGGGAGAGTTATTTTGAGCAATTCGGCTTATGTCTCAAAGCTTCTGCGCCACTATCCGCAGCAAGGCGTATTTCACTTGCCCTGCTCGGCCTTCTTTGACGATTTCCCAGCCTTCCCTATCCGGCCAGTTAGCTGTCTCGGCATAGATCACGGCCCCTGCATTTAAGATGCGTGGTAGTTTTGGTAATACTTGCGCTAAAAAATCTGAAGCAAAAGGCGGGTCTAAAAACACCACGTCAAAGAGATCGCTTGTCGTGTCTAAAAAGCGCAGTGCATCACCCCAAATCACTTCGATGTTGGCGGCTCCCAGCAACGTTTGATTTTCTTTTAAGCTCGTTGCCACGTTTTTAGCGCGCTCTACCATCACTACACGCTTGGCATTCCTTGATGCTGCCTCAAAACCCAGCGCGCCGCTACCAGAGAAAAGATCGAGGCAAGTGAGATTGGTGCACTCTTGGCCTAGCCAATTAAAGAGTGTTTCACGCACCCGGTCAGGCGTTGGACGCAAGCCTTCTGCGTCAGGAAACTTCAATAAACGGCGTTTATAGTCACCGCCAATAATACGAACCTGGTTTTTGAACTGTGCGGCCATGTTAAAATCCTAGCAATCTGTAATTAAATAGCTCGGCAGCCTGTTAAAAAAGCCTAATAAGGTTTTTTTAACGCAGACTTATCGACAAGCTGCCTGCATTTTCCGCCATCTTTCGGAATACCCGCAAACTCATGTTCAGTTTTTTTCGCAAAAAAAAGCCGGTTGCACCGGTCATCCCAGAAACACCACTGGTGGTAGAGCCTGTCCAAATCGACACGGCACCGATTAATCCAGCCGCTGCGCCTGTTGTTGACGTAGCTGAAATTGCCATTGAAGCGGCAAGCACTGAGCCGCTGATTGTTGAAGAAGTAGCGCTGACCGAGGCCGTTGCTCCTGCTCCTGCTCCTGCTCCTGCTCCTGCTCCTGCTCCTGCTCCTGCTCCTGCTCCTGCTCCTGCTGCCATTATTGAAGTCGCGCAGCCTCAAGCCAAGCAATCTTGGGCAGATCGGTTAAAAGCGGGCCTCTCTAAAACACGAGATCGCTTAGGCAAAAGCTTGGCAGGGCTGTTTGGCGGCGGGCAGATTGATGAAGATCTGTACGAAGAGCTGGAATCCGTGCTGCTTACCGCCGATATGGGCGTCGATGCAACACAGCATTTGCTCACCGATGTACGAAATCGTGTAAGCCTTGCTGGGCTTAAAAATGGCTCGGAGCTGAAAGGCGCATTACAAAGCTCCCTCACCGATTTAATCAGCCCCTTGCAAAAACCGCTGGATGTTAGCACGCATAAACCCTTTATTTTGATGGTGGCGGGTGTAAATGGTGCGGGTAAAACCACCAGCATCGGCAAGCTGGCTAAATATTTCCAAGGCCAAGGGCTGAGCGTACTCCTCGCCGCTGGGGACACTTTCCGTGCTGCCGCGCGTGAGCAACTGGTGGTGTGGGGCGAGCGTAATGGCGTGCAAGTGATTGCCCAAGACGGTGGCGATTCTGCTGCCGTTGCTTTTGATGCGGTCAACGCCGCCAAGGCACGTGGCATTGATGTGGTGATTGTCGACACCGCTGGCCGCCTACCTACGCAGCTGCATTTGATGGAAGAAATCAAAAAAGTAAAACGCGTAGTGCAAAAAGCCGATCCAACAGGCCCGCACGAAATCATGCTGGTGCTGGATGCCAATAACGGCCAAAACGCGCTCAGCCAAGTGAAATCATTCGACGATGCGCTCGGCCTAACCGGTCTAATTTTAACCAAGCTCGACGGCACGGCCAAGGGCGGGATTATCGCGGCAATTGCCAAACAACGCCCCATCCCACTGCGCTTTGTGGGCGTGGGCGAAAGCATCGACGATTTGCGCCCCTTTATTGCCAAAGATTATGTGGATGCGCTGTTTGATTAAAAAACCATAGATCTGCTAAAAAACCCAAGATCTTGGGACACAGAGGGCACGGAGATATAAAAGCGAGAACACCGAGGAAAAAAATGATTTTATAGGGTGTGGAACGGCATCTTGTTCCGCACCGCCTCGCTGTCTAAGCAAGTTCATAGGGAGTGCAACGACGCAGCGCAGAAAACGGTGCGCAAGAAAAACGACTTGCACACCCTATAAATAATAACTAGCCCACCAACCCAGCCAAGGAAGTTAATGGATCACTCCCTTGTTTTACGCCCTGCCACAGCCGCTGATGCGCAAAACTTGGCGGCGCTGGCGATTCAAGTTTGGCTGCATACCTATGCGACTGAGGGCATTCGGCAAGATATTTCGACTTATGTGCTGAGTGAATTTACACCCGCCAAATTCACCGACTTAATCAACGATCCTCAGTATCAACTGCTGATCGCCGAAATCAACCATCATCTGGTGGCTTTCGCGCAAATTGATTTTGCGTCCAAAGAGCAACCCGCGCTTGGCTCTGTTGAGCTAAAAATGCTGTATGTGCAGGAAATGTTTACCGGCCAAGGGCTAGGCCATAAGCTGCTGGCTTATTGTGAAGAAATCATCGCCTCTCGTGCTTACTGGCTAAGTAGCAATAGTAACAATCACCGCGCAATTGCTTTTTATGCCAGTCAAGGTTTTGTTCAGCATGGTGTAACATACTTCGAATTCGGCGGTAATCATTACGAAAACAAAGTATTAGTGAAAGCGTAAAAACCTATAGCTTGGCGTATTCGTGGAAAACAAAAACAGGGCTCCTATGATCCAGTTCCAGCAAGTCAGTAAGCGCTATCTTGGCGGCTTTGATGCCGTTAAGAATTTAAGCTTTGAGATTCCAAGTGGCGAGCTGGTTTTTTTGGCAGGCCATTCTGGCGCGGGCAAGTCAACGCTGCTCAAGCTGATCGCGGGCATAGAAAAGCCCAGCGGTGGCGCGGTGATTGTTAACGGGCAAAATATGGCGAAAATGAATCGCAGCTCGCTACCCTATATTCGCCGCCATCTGGGGCTGATTTTTCAGGATCATAAAATTCTGTTTGATCGCAGCGTTCTGGATAACGTCAGCCTGCCACTGGATATCGTTGGCTTTGATCATCGAGAAGGCCGCCGCCGTGTTCTGGCCGCACTTGATAAAGTAGGCTTGGCTGGCAAAGAAAAGCTCAACCCGATCTCGCTATCAGGTGGTGAGCAGCAACGGCTATGTATCGCCCGCGCCGTAGTGCATCGGCCCGCTATTTTGCTGGCAGACGAGCCAACCGCTAATTTAGATCGCGATTACGCCCACGATATTCTTGAGCTGTTTAAATCCTTTCATCAAGTTGGCGTCACCATCGTTATTTCTGCTCACGATGAAACCCTGATGGCAGATTACGGCCGCCGTATTCTGCGCCTGAAAAATGGTCAATTTACTGCTTGAGGCGCTATGAAACACTGGTTCAGACTTCATCTACTCTCCTTAGCACGCACCTTGGGTGCTTTGGTTCGTCATCCTTTCTCCAGCGCGCTTAATCTATTGGTGATTGGCATTACCGCCGCACTGCCCTTGGCGCTGTGGCTGATTATTAGCAGCCTGAGCAGTGTGGCGAGCCAGATTCATGTAGAGCCGCAAATTTCTATCTTTATGCGCGATACCGCCACGGCAGAAGATCTTGCCATGCTTAAAACGCAATTAAAGAAAGACCCTCGCATCGCCAGCAGCCGCTTTATCAGTAAAGACGATGCACTCAAAGAAATGCAGATTTCATCTGGCGCAACCAATCTGTTAGCAGGGTTGAGCGAAAATCCGCTACCCGATGCCTTTGTATTAAGCAGCAAAGACGGCCAAGCCAGCACCTTAGAAGCCTTGCAAAAAGATCTGATCAGCCGCCCTGGAGTCGAGGAAGTACAGCTCGATTCTGCTTGGGCACATCGCTTAGAAAGATTGCTCGCGCTGGGCCAGACTTTATTTGAAGTGATTGCCGTGCTACTGGCCGCAGCACTGGCGCTGATTACCGGCAACGCGATCCGTATGCAAATTTTAACGCGCAAAGAAGAAATCGAAGTGGCAAGGCTGATCGGCGCAACCGATGCCTTTATCCGCCGCCCTTTTGTCTACTTTGCCATGGTGCAAGGCTTGCTGGGCGGCTTAGTTGCCTGCGCTATTGTTGGTGGCATGCTATCGCACCTCAACCCTGCGGTAAGCGATTTGGCAACGGCTTATGGACAAAAATTTACCCTGCTATCGCCTGATCTCATCACCATTGCCATCGTTTGTGGCCTGTGTACTCTCCTGACGTTTATCGGCGCATGGCTGGCGGTATGGCGGCATTTAAGGCAATTTACATAGCCTTGGCAAAATGATTTAAAAATAGCTCAAGCCGCATTTTTATTAGCATTAGTACCGATTAATTCACGCTATTGAGCAGATAGGAAAAATTGCCGTGCCTTGCCCCCCCATAGTGTGATTGAATCAAAAGTCTGAATATTTGCTTTTTCTTAGCACTCTCTCAAGTCAAGTGCTAGAATCAGCAAGCGTTTTTTGCTAGGAGAGATTTAAACATGGCGTCTGCACTTACACTTCCCGTTCTGTCCGGTGGCGACAGCATCGAGAGCTATATCCAGCGTGTAAATACCGTCCCCATGCTCTCGCAAGAAGAGGAAATCAGCCTTGCCGAGCGCTACCACCAAGACAACGACTTGGAGGCCGCCAAGCAACTGGTTATGTCCCATCTGCGAGTCGTGGTATCGATTGCACGCGGTTACTCTGGCTACGGCCTGCCTCAGGCAGACTTAATCCAAGAGGGCAATATCGGCCTGATGAAAGCGGTAAAACGCTTTGAGCCCGGCCGTGGCGTACGCCTATTTTCCTTCGCTGTGCATTGGATCAAAGCCGAAATCCACGAATACGTACTGCGCAACTGGCGCTTGGTGCGTGTTGCCACAACCAAAGCCCAGCGTAAATTATTTTTTAATCTGCGCTCCATGAAGCCCGGCTTTGCCGCACTCACCACCTCTGAAGCGCAAAAAATCGCCGACGATTTAGGTGTAAAGCGCGAAGAAGTGCTGGAAATGGAAACGCGGATGAGCGGCCAAGATATCTCCTTGATCGCCGATGACAACGATGATGAAGGCTACGCACCGATTGATTGGCTGGCCGATCACGACAGCGCACCGGACGCCACCTTGGCACGCCGTGCTACAGATAAGCTGCATACCGAAGGCCTGCAAATGGCACTCGCAAGCTTAGACGAGCGCAGCCGCCGAATCGTGGAAACACGCTGGCTAGCCGATGAAGGCACATCCCTTACGCTGCACGATTTAGCCGCAGAATTTAATGTCTCGGCCGAACGTATCCGCCAAATCGAGGCCAAAGCCCTCAGCAAAATGAAGCAGGCTTTACTGCCAGCATAAAAAAACGGAGCCAGCGGCTCCGTTTTTTTGTACCTTAATTATTGAAATGAAACATAAAACCCAGATCTTGAACCACGGAGGACACGGAGTTACACGGAGAAAAACCAGAAAAGGAGGTTTTACTGCATTTCAGTTTTTCTCCGTGGCTCTCCGTGTTCTCCTTTTCCTCCGTGGTTCAAGATTTGGGTTTAAATTTTTACCCTTTCAAAACAACTTCTTCAAATCCATTCCCTTATACATTCCCGCTACTTGATCGCCGTAGCCATTAAACATTAAGGTTTTGCGTTTAAAGAATTCGCCAATGCGCCGCTCGGTAACTTGGCTCCAGCGGGGGTGGTCTACTTCTGGGTTTACATTGGAATAAAAGCCGTATTCATTTGGCCCTGCTTTATTCCATGAAGTTTGCGGTTGTTTTTCGGTAAGGCGGATTTTTACAATCGATTTAGCGCTTTTAAAGCCATATTTCCACGGCACAACCAAACGAATCGGTGCGCCATTTTGATTAGGTAATACTTTGCCATAAAGGCCCACCACCATAATCGCCAAAGGATGCATGGCTTCATCCATGCGTAATCCTTCGGTGTAGGGCCAATCCAATACCGAGCGGCCAACGCCGGGCATCTGTGCTTTGTCGGCTAGCGAAATAAATTCAACGTATTTGGCTTTAGAAGTGGGATTAACCCGTTTAATTAATTCAGAAAGTGGGAAACCCACCCAAGGAATAACCATCGACCAGCCTTCTACACAGCGCAGGCGATAAATTCGCTCTTCCAAAGGCGCAATCTTTAGCAATTCTTCTATTGAGAAAGTACGCGGCTTTTCGCATTCTCCCTCAATCACAATATTCCAAGGCCGAGTTTTTAAAGTATGCGCGGCTTTAGCCGGATCATCTTTTCCCGTACCAAATTCGTAGTAATTATTATATTGAGTGATTTGCTCAAAAGTATTTTTATCGTCTTTAGCAGAAAGAGGGCTACTGCGGTAAACCAACTCGCCCGCAGCCTGTGCAGGTAAAGCAGCGGCCAGCCCCAAGGCAGCAGCACCAGTCATGATTTGACGCCGATTGAGCCAAATACTTTCAGGGGTAATTTCGGAAGGTAATATTTCTGTCGATGAACGGATCAGCATGATGTTCTCCAGTGGCAATAGGAATTAGTCGAATAGAACAGCAAGTGCTGACAGCGACTTTCACATTTTATTTGCAATAAGACCGATTACCAGCAAGAAAAGTTGCTTCTGCCAAGCACTTTACTCCGAATGCATGCGAATCCATCCACACAGAGAAAACGAACATCAATACATGTGCAAAAACAAGGCACTAGCGGCAGCCATCAACAAAACAATCGACGCAATCTTCATTGTACGGTCTATTTCTAAGCGCACAGCAGGGCTAATTCGCCGCCAAAGCGCCCAGATCAGCAAGCCTAGCAAACAGATATTCAGTAATTTTTCTGTCATAAGGCGTAATCAGTATCCAATGAGGGGAAAAAGCGCATTATTCGCTCATTAAGTTAAAGTTTTACTTTAACTTAATTGGTTTAATGCTTGCTTATACAAGATAAAACAAGTGAAAAATGTACGTTACCTATTTTGCAGCTAAGTGATTGTATCAAAAGAATAATTAAAAAACGGGCGCTTGTGCGCTCTTTTTTTTTACTCTATAGTGGGAAGTAGTGGGTGAAAGTGGGTAAAAGTGTCGTTTTAACCCTTATAAAGAGTAAATCATCATGTTTGGCGGTGTGGCATCTTTAAATCTCGACAGCAAAGGACGATTGGCAATTCCTGCCAGGCATCGTGACGTGCTGGGGATTCACTGTGCTAACCAATTAGTCATCACGGCTGAGCCATCGGGTTGCTTACTTCTTTATCCTTCGCCTGATTGGTTGCCGGTGCGCGATCAACTTAACCGTCTTTCTGGCGCTCAGATGCCTATTCGCCGTTTTATCGTCGGCCATGCCGAAGAGATCGAACCCGATAGCGCTGGGCGCATTTTAATTCCGCCGCGTTTACGCCAGCTGGCAGGCCTCGATAAAGAAGTCGCCTTGGTGGGAATGGGCAATAAATTCGAACTATGGGATGAAGCCCGCTGGGCTGCCCAAGTTCAAGCCGTTATGGAGATCAGTCCAGACGATTTGGCAAAACAAATGCAGGACATCGTGCTTTGACCCTGATTCATACCATTCGCCTTGAAGAGGCCGTGCCGAGCATCAACGGCCACATTAACTTTTTACAAGGCATCGTGCTTTGACGCTTATTCACACCACCGTTTTGCTAGACGAGGCCGTGCACGCACTGGCGATCAAGCCAAATGGCATTTATGTCGATTGCACTTTTGGCCGTGGCGGCCACTCGCGCCTTATTCTTTCCAAGCTAGGTACTGACGGGCGTTTGATTGCTTTTGATAAAGACCCGATGGCGATTGCTGAGGCCGCCACCATTAACGATCCGCGCTTCACCATCGTGCACGAAGGCTTTGTTAATTTGCAGAAAGAGTTAAACCTGCGTGGTATCGAGTATGTAGATGGCGTACTGATGGATTTAGGTGTGTCATCTCCACAGCTGGATGACGCTAGCCGTGGCTTTAGTTTTCGCTTTGATGCCCCGCTCGATATGCGCATGGATACAACGCGTGGCATGACAGCGGCCGAATGGCTGAACTTAGCCGATGAGAAAGACATTGCAGAGGTGGTAAAAGACTATGGCGAAGAGCGGTTTGCTAAACAGGTTGCAGCAGCGATTGTTGCGAGTAGAGCGGGAGAACCGATTTGCACCACCGGCCAGCTTTCCGCGATTGTCGCAACAGCCGTCCGCAGCCGCGAACCGGGGCAGAATCCGGCGACACGTACCTTCCAGGCTATACGGATTTACATCAATCGCGAGCTTGAGGAGCTTGCGCTAACCCTGCCGCAGGCTTTGCAAATGCTGAATCAGGGCGGGCGCTTCTCGGTGATTGCGTTTCATTCCTTAGAAGATCGCATCGTAAAACGCTTTCTGCAAGATGCTGCGCAAGGCGACAAGCTGCCTTCCCGCTTGCCTGTGCGTGCGGCTGATATTGCCGAGCCACCGGTCAAAATTATTGGCAAGCCAATCCGCGCCAGTGAAAAAGAAGTCCATGAGAATCCGCGTGCCCGAAGTGCCATATTGCGCACGGCGGAGCGAACAGGAATCGCTCTGTGACTCGTTTAAACCTTTTTTTGCTCGTTATCTTAATTGCATGCGCGCTGGCTTTGATTACTAGCCAGCATAAGGCCCGCAAGTTTTATGGCGAACTGCAAAAAGAAGAAGTATTAAGCCGCAAACTCGATGTTGAGTGGGGGCAATTACAGCTAGAGCAAAGTACTTGGGCTATGCATTCGCGTATTGAAGCAGAAGCAACACAAAAATTAGGCATGCAAGTGCCGGGGCCAAACCGCACGCAAGTGATCTTGCCGCACGGTGAACGCGTAGCCAAACCGGTGACAGAATGAAATTAGCAAGGCCGCCCAGACAAGCAGGCGGGCAATCTAGGCATCAGCGTTTTGCAACACCCGCTCCCACACTAGAGCGCTGGCGGGTATGGGTGGTAGTCGGTTTCTTGCTATCCCTGTTTGCCGTGCTGCTTGGCCGTGGCCTGTATTTGCAAGCGTGGAACGAGGGCTTTTTGCAGGAGCAAGGCGACGCACGTTATATGCGCAACCTAAAGCAAGCCTCCAACCGCGGCATGATTACCGATCGCAATGGTGAGCCACTGGCTATCTCAACACCTGTGCAATCGATCTGGGCCAGTCCGCGCGGGATGACTCTGTTGCCAGCAGGCCAGGAGCGCCCAACAGATTGGGAGCCGAAATCAGATAAAGACCCTGTGCCGGTTTCACGCAGTGAAATCAAAAAACTAGCAGGCGCATTACAGCTAAGCGAAGACGAGATTACCAAGAAGTTAAGTATCTCTCGCAAGAACACCAAAGGCGATCTCATCCGCCCCGATTTTCTGTGGCTACGCCGGCATATGTCGCCGAACGATGCCAAAGCCGTGATGGCGCTCAATGTACCGGGTGTTTACACGCAAACCGAGTACCGCCGCTATTACCCGGCGGGCGATGTGATGGCTCATATCGTGGGCTTTACCGATATCGATGGCAAAGGGCAAGAAGGCTTTGAATTAACCCGTGAAGCGATGCTGGCGGGAAAACCCGGCAGCCGTACCGTGATTCGTGATCGACGCGGCTACATCGTTGAAGACGTTTCAACCATTGTTCCGGCCAAAGACGGCGAAACATTGCAATTATCGATCGACCGCAAGATTCAGTATCTGGTTTACAGGGAACTGAAAAAAGGCATCGAAGCCGCAGGTGCCATAGCAGGTGCTGCCGTTGTACTCGATGCAAAAACCGGTGAAGTACTGGCCTTGGCCAATTTGCCCTCATACAACCCAAACAGCCGTGAGCGCGTTGATTTAGCCAGAAAACGCAACCGGGTACTGACTGATATTTACGAGCCGGGCTCGACCATGAAGCCCTTTATTGTGGCGGCAGGTTTAGAGCAGGGGCTAATTAAGCCATCAAGCATTATCCAAACCTCGCCGGGGCGAATGACGATAGGCCCGGCCACTTTTAAAGATACAAGAGATTATGGTGCGCTAAACCCGGAAGGTGTGCTCAAGCACTCAAGCAATGTGGGGGCCGCCAAGATTGGCCTGATGATGGGGCGTGAAGAATTATGGGGATACTTTAATAACTACGGCTTTGGTGCATCAACACATAGTGGTTTTCCGGGAGAGGCATTTGGCCGGGTTCGGCCCTGGAAAACTTGGCGACCGATTGAGCAGGCCACCATGTCTTTTGGTCACGGTCTTTCGGTAAGCCTGATGCAAATGGCGCGGGGCTACACCGTATTTACCAATCATGGCGAAATGAAGCCAATCACTTTTACCAAGATGGTGGCTCCAAGCCCAGGTAAGCAAGTGGTCTCGGCCCAGACTGCAGATTTAGTAAAGAACATGCTAGAAAGCGTAACCCAGGCAGGTGGTACAGCAGCAAGGGCGCAAATTGTAGGCTTTCGGGTAGGCGGTAAAACAGGGACAGCACGCAAGATTGTGAACGGCCAGTATTCCAGAGAAAAGTACGAAGTATCGTTTATTGGTTTTGCCCCCGTATCCAACCCGCGTTTGATTGTGGCGGTCTTGATTGATGAGCCTTCCACAGTAGGGAATCGTTATTACGGCGGAACCGTTTCAGCCCCGGTGTTTCAGGAAATTATGTCGGGCAGTTTGCGTATGTTAGGCGTACCACCCGATGCACCGATTACCAATATTTTGTTGCCGGGGCTTGATGCGCCGGAGTTGAAAGAAGAAACGTAATTGATTGCGAGTGAAGGCTTTGCAGTGCGGGTAAGCCCCGCCAAAACAGACCGACCTTTGTAAACAACGACAAATTATCCACTCCACATTCCGTGACCCACATCCCGGAGCTGAAGGAAGAAATATGAAAGCTGTGAGCTGGAACCTCCCTACTCTCGACCTTCCTGCGATTGACGCCATCGCGGCGAACGCGCGCCTTGTGGTCGATAGCCGCAACATTCAGCCCGGCGATGTATTCCTCGCTTTTGAGGGCGAATATGCCGATGGCCGTAGCTATATCGCTGACGCCATCGCCGCTGGTGCTGCAGCTGTCTTGTGGGAAGCCGAAGAATTTGTATGGGATCCGGCATGGCAAACACCCAATCTGGCGATTCCGCAATTACGCGCTCAAGCGGGTATTGTGGCCGCACATTTATTAGCTAATCCATCCCGCTCGATGTTTGTGACCGGTATTACCGGCACCAATGGCAAAACATCAATTGCCAATTGGCTGGCACAGGCGTTTAACCTGCTTGGCCATAAAACCGGCGTACTGGGCACGCTGGGCAATGGCTTTATTGATAAATTAGAAAGCTCCACCCATACCACACTCGATCCTGTCACCCTGCAAGGCTGGTTGTCCCGTCTGCATGGTGAAGGGGCCAGCCATATCGCAATGGAAGTCTCCTCGCATGGTTTGGAGCAAGGGCGTGTGCACGGCACAGACTTTGATGTAGCCGTGTTTACCAATCTGACCCGCGATCATCTCGATTACCACGGTGATATGGCGAGCTACGGCGCTGCCAAAGCTAAATTATTTGCGTGGGAAGGCTTAAAAGTTGCTGTCATCAATACCGATGATGCTTTTGGGCGCGAATTAGCATCGCAGTGTAAAGCCCCGCGCGTACTGACTTATGGCTTGGAAAACGGCGGAATTCGCGCCACCAGCGTTGAGCTCACCCTTTCCGGCCTGGAAATGGAAGTCGCCACGCCCTATGGCCTGTGCAATATCAGCTCACCGATGCTGGGCCGCTTTAATGCCAGCAATCTGCTGGCCTGTCTGTCTGTATTACTAGCTGCCGATGTACCGCTCGCTAAAGCCGCCCATATTCTGGGGCAAATTCAGCCTGCGGCAGGCCGGATGCAAAAACTGGGGGGTGACGAGCGCCCTCTGGTCGTGGTGGATTACGCCCACACACCGGATGCCTTAGAAAAAGCGCTGGCTACCCTGCGCGAATCCATGCCAGAGAAAAGCCGCCTTTACTGCATCTTTGGCTGCGGTGGGGATAGAGACAAAGGCAAGCGTCCGCTTATGGGCGAAATCGCCTGCCGCCTAGCCGATGCGGTGATTATCACCAGCGACAACCCACGCAGCGAAACACCGCAAGCCATTATCCAGGACATCGTGCGCGGTGTTTCCGGCGTACCCGGCACAGGACACGCCAATTACAGCATTGATTCAGACCGCGCCTCAGCGATTGTGGATGCCATTGATGTGGCAAGCGCCAAAGACGTTGTACTGATCGCAGGCAAAGGCCATGAAACCTATCAGGAAATCGCAGGCATTCGTCATCCTTTCGATGATGTCGCCATTGCCAACCGTGCATTAGCAAGGAAGAAAAAATAATGTTGTCGCTGCAAGAAACCGCACAGGCCTTAAAAAGCCCTCTCACCGGCAATGGCGAAGCGCGCTTTACGCGTGTCACCACCGATAGCCGTGATATCCGTGCGGGTGATTTATTTATTGCTTTGCGTGGTGAGAAATTCGATGCCCACCAGTTTGCCGATGCGGCAATTGCAGCGGGTGCAGTGGCTGCCATCGTCGATACGCCTATTGCTGGCCCACATATTTTAGTGCCGGACACACTGGCTGCACTAGGGCAGCTCGCTGCATTCTGGCGAGAGCTGCTGGCAAAAACAGGGCAAATCGTCATTGGTGTAACCGGCAGCAATGGTAAAACCACGGTCAAAGAAATGATTTCAGCCGTGCTGGGCCATTACAGTGGCAGCGATACGGTGCACGCCACCTACGGCAATCTAAATAATCATATCGGCCTGCCACTTACCCTTTTGGCCGCCCGTGCAAGCCATCGCTATGTGGTTGCCGAAATGGGTATGAATCATTTTGATGAAATCAGCTACCTCACCCATATTGCCAAACCCAATATCGCCATCATCACCAATGCTGGCCGCTGCCATTTAGAAGCGCTCGGCAGCGTGGCTGGTGTAGCGCAAGCCAAGGGCGAGATTTTTGCGGGTTTAGTGGCGGGTGGCTACGCCATTATTAATGCCGACGATGACTACGCACCGCTCTGGCGCGAGCTGGCAAAAGATCACCCGCAAGTCAGTTTTAGCCTGAACAATGCCGATGTTTTTGCGCGCAATGTATGCGCCCATTTGCACGGCGCGCAATTTACCCTCTGCACTCCCGGTGATTCGGCTCAGGTCGATTTGCAACTACCGGGTTTGCACAATGTACTCAATGCCTTAGGCGCAGCCGCCGTAGGCCATGCTTTAAGTATTGGAGCCGAAGATATCGCCAGCGGGCTAGCCAGCTACCAAGGCACCAAAGGCCGCCTGCAAAGCAAGACTGCATTTAACGGTGCAAAAGTATTTGATGACACCTACAACGCCAATCCCGATTCAATGAAGGCCGCCATTGATGTTCTGGCAGGCTTTGGCCCAGAAACACTGCTGATACTCGGAGATATGGGCGAAATTGGCCCTGATGCACCAGAGCGCCACCAAGAAATTGGCGCATATGCCCGCAGCAAAGGCATACGCAGGCTTTACACCCTAGGCGAGCAAATGCAGCGAGCCAGCACCGCATTTAGCGATGCTGCACAACATTTTGCTGACATCAGCGATTTGATTGCAGCGGTTCGCGCTGATTTAACGCCAACGACCACAGTGTTGGTCAAAGGCTCGCGTTTTATGCACATGGAACGAGTCGTGGACGGCTTGAATACAAACGACTTGGAGACGAAGTAAATGTTGTTGCTGTTAACCCAATGGCTTGGCGAATCAGTTCGCGCCTTTAATGTTTTTAACTACCTCACCCTGAGAGCCGTGCTGGCAACGATGACCGCGCTGGGCATCTCATGGACGATGGGCCCTTGGGTCATTAAAAAACTAACCGATCTAAAAGTGGGCCAGGTTGTTCGTACTGATGGCGTACAAACCCATCTGATTAAAGCAGGCACGCCAACGATGGGCGGCACGCTGATCCTGCTGGCAATTGGCTTAACCACCCTGCTGTGGGGCGATTTACGCAATAAATATGTCTGGCTGGCCCTCACAGTGACGATGGCAACGGGCGTGATTGGCTTTATCGATGATTACCGCAAAATTGCCCTGAAAGATCCTAAAGGCATGTCGGCCAAAGCCAAGTTGTTCTGGCAATCCTTGATCGCCATTGGTGCAGGGGTATTTCTGGTGCATGCCGGCGGCAGCCTGCCTGCAAACACCGGCTTTGTCGTGCCGTTTTTCAAGCAGATTCTTTACCCATTTGGTGCAGTGGGCTTCTGCGTGCTGACTTATTTTGTAATTGTAGGTACGAGTAATGCCGTCAACTTAACCGATGGTCTGGATGGCTTGGCTATTATGCCAACCGTGCTGATTTCCTTTGCTTTCTGCGTTTTTGCCTATGTAGCCGGCAATGTGGTGTTTTCCAAATACCTTGGTGTGCCCCATGTGCCCGGCGCAGGCGAGCTGGTGATTTTCTGCGCGGCAATGGCCGGTGCAGGGCTTGGGTTTTTATGGTTTAACGCCTACCCCGCTGAAGTCTTTATGGGCGATGTAGGCGCACTCGCCCTTGGCGCAGGCCTTGGCATTGTGGCGGTGATTGTGCGCCAAGAAATCGTTTTGCTGATTATGGGCGGTGTATTTGTGATGGAAGCGCTGTCGGTGATGATTCAAGTCGCCAGCTTTAAGCTACGCGGCAAACGGGTATTTAGAATGGCCCCGATCCACCATCATTACGAATTAAAAGGCTGGAAAGAAACCCAAGTCGTGGTGCGCTTCTGGATTATCACCATGCTGTTGGTATTGGCCGGTTTAGCCACGCTGAAGCTGCGTTAACTATTGAAAGACAAACCTAGGTCTTGAACCACGGAGGAAAAGGAGAACACGGAGGGCCACGGAGAAAGGCAAGAGAATCACGCGCGCATTGGCTCGTTCTAAAGGTTTTCTCCGTGTTCTCTGCGTTCTCCGTGGTTCAAGATTTGGGTTTTAGCTTAGCTTGTAGACATTAAAGAGAAAAAAATGAATTACCAAGGCAAACATTGCATCGTTGTGGGTTTAGGCGAATCGGGCTTTTCTGCTGCTAAGTGGCTGGCCGCCCAAGGCGCGCGCGTGACTGTGGCCGACAGCCGAAGCGCTCCGCCGAATGTAGAGCAACTCCATGCCGCTCATGCCGATATCGAATTGCGCTTAGGCGCGTTCAGCGATGCCACGTTTGTTGATGCCGATGCGCTGATTGTTAGCCCGGGTGTGCCAATTGCCACGCCAGCCATTACTGCGGCTGTCGCCCGTGGTGTGCCTGCCTTAGGTGATGTGGAGTTATTCGCCCAAGCGATTTCCGGCTCTGCCGCTAAAGTGATTGCGATTACCGGCTCCAACGGCAAATCAACCGTAACCAGTATGGTTGGCCAGATGTGCGAAGCCGCAGGTTTAAAAACCGTGATGGCGGGCAATATCGGCCTGCCGGTGCTGGATGCGCTAACTACCTCACCAGACGCTGATGTGTTTGTGCTTGAGCTTTCTAGCTTTCAGCTTGAAACCACTACTTCACTGAATGCCGATGCGGCAACGGTACTCAATATCAGCGAAGACCATTTAGACCGATATAAAAATCTGGCGCATTACGCCGCCACCAAGGCTGCTATTTTTGCTGGCACAGGCGTCGTGGTTCTAAACCGCGAAGACACGCATTGCCTTGCTATGGCAAATGAGCTGGAGTCCCGCCAAATCGTCTGGTTTGGCGCAGATGAGCCGCGCACAGCAAATGAGTACGGCCTGAAAGGAAGTGAATTTACTTTAAGCTGCGGCAGCGAAGCGTTCTTTAATGCGGCCGATCTGCCTGTAGCTGGCTTACACAATGCAGTCAATGCACTTTCCGCCATCGCGCTTTGCCGTGCCATTGGCTTAGAAACCGCCCCGCTGCTCGCCGCACTGAAATCATTCACAGGCCTTGCGCACCGGGTTGAGTTTGTTGCCACGGTTCAAGGCGTTGATTACTTCGATGATTCCAAAGGCACCAATGTAGGCGCCACCGAAGCGGCGCTCAAAGGCATGACTCGCCCTGTGGTGTTGATTGCCGGAGGAGACGGCAAGGGGCAGGATTTTCGCCCGCTTAAAGCCGCTTGCGAGCGCATTTGCCGTGCAGTGATTCTGATTGGCCGCGACGCGCCGATTCTGGCCGAGGCGCTCAACGAAGCTCAATCGCAGTTTGTAGATTTCGATAACGAACATCTGCTGCCTATTTTGCAACTGCCCACTATGGAAATGGCCGTGCAATTTGCCAGTAACCTTACCGAAAGTGGCGATGTGGTTTTGCTTTCCCCGGCTTGCGCTAGCCTCGACATGTACCGCAACTATCACCACCGCGCCGAAGTATTTATCGCGGCGGTAAAAGGTCTGGGGGCCTGACGTGCGCCAGTTATTTTCGCAGGCCATCAAGCGGCTTCGCCCCAATATGGCGTCCTATGATCAGGCGCTGTTCTGGTGCATTACCCTGCTGCTGACGATTGGCTTGGTGATGGTGTATTCCTCATCGATTGCGATGGCCGAAGTGGATAAAGACACAGGCTTTCGCTCAAATTACTTCCTGATTCGCCACGTAATTTTCCTGGTGGTAGGGATTGCAGGCGCATTTACTGCTTTTTCAATTTCTACCAAAACATGGCAGCAGTATTCATCCACGCTATTTTTGATCGGCATGATTTTGCTCGTGATGGTGTTGATTCCCGGCGTGGGACGCGAAGTAAACGGTAGCCGCCGCTGGCTGTCGCTGGTGGTGATTAACTTGCAGCCTTCCGAGCTAATGAAGCTGTTTGTTGTGCTTTATGCCGCCGATTACACGGTGCGTAAAGCCATCAGCATGACAGGTTCATTTATGGAAAGCGTCAGCAAAGTGCTATTTCCGATGTTTATGGTGATGGCACTGGTGGGTGCGCTCTTGCTGCTGGAGCCAGACTTTGGCGCCTTTGCCGTGATTACCGCCATTGCGATGGGCACGCTGTTTTTAGGTGGCTTTAATTGGAAGCTGTTTGCCGGGCTGTTTATCTTTCTGGCTGTGGCTTTCGTTGGCTTAGTGGTCAGCTCACCCTACCGTATGCAGCGTGTGCTGGGCTTTTTAGACCCTTGGAAAGACCCTTACGGTAAAGGCTATCAGCTCAGCCACTCGCTTATTGCATTTGGCCGTGGTGAATGGAGTGGCGTAGGCCTTGGTGCCAGCGTGGAAAAACTATCCTATCTGCCCGAAGCCCATACCGACTTTCTGATGGCCATCATTGCAGAAGAATTTGGCTTTATCGGCGTTGCGACCGTGATTTTATTATTTGTATTTCTGATCTTTCGCGCCTTTATGATCGGCGTACAAGCCGCAAAACTAGAGCGCCACTGGCAGGCACTGACTGCGCAAGGCGTGGGTATCTGGATAGGTGTGCAATCGTTTATCAATATTGGCGTGAATATGGGCCTGATGCCCACTAAGGGTCTTACTCTGCCCCTGCTGTCTTTTGGTGGCTCGGGCATCGTGGCCAATTTAATTGCACTGGGTGTTTTGATGCGGATTGATTATGAAAACCGCCAAATGATCAGGGGGTATCGAGCATGAGCCAACGTACCCTGATGGTGATGGCAGGTGGCACAGGCGGGCATATTTTTCCTGCGCTGGCGGTGGCTAATGAATTAAAAGAGCGTGGCTGGAAAATCATCTGGCTGGGCGCTGCTGGACGGATGGAAACACGTATCGTGCCAGAGCATGGAATTGATTTAATCACGCTGCAAATTGATGGTGTGCGCGGCAAAGGCCTCTTAAAAAAACTCAGCCAGCCTTGGGTACAGCTCAAAGCACTCTGCGGCGCGTTCAAAGTGATTTTTGAGCATCGCCCGGATGTAGCGATTGGCTTTGGCGGCTTTACGGGGTTTCCAGGTGGCATCGCCATGCGCATGCTGTGGCTACCGTTGGTGATTCATGAGCAAAACTCGGTAGCAGGGCTCACTAATAAAGTGCTGTCCAAAATCGCCAACCGTGTGCTGTTTGCTTTCCCAAGTGCTTTTCCGGCCAAAGACGGCTGTATCGGCAATCCAGTCAGGGCAGAAATTCAGGATTTACCAATCCCTGCAACGCGTTTTGCTGGCCGTACTGGCCCGCTCAAGCTGTTAGTTGTTGGCGGCAGCTTGGGTGCTCAGGTCTTTAACGAAGAAGTACCTAAAGCACTGGCGCTGCTCGCAGCAGACCAACGCCCAGAGGTGATTCATCAGGCGGGTGAGAAACATATCGACGCTTTGCGCGCCAATTATGCCGCCGCGGGAGTCAGCGCAGAGTGCGTGGCCTTTATCGGTGATATGGCTCACGCCTACTCTGAGGCTGATCTGATACTGTGCCGCGCCGGAGCGCTTACGGTGGCCGAGCTGGCTTGTGTTGGCGTTGCCTCCGTGCTCGTGCCCTTCCCACATGCCGTAGATGATCACCAAACCGGCAATGCCCGCTATTTAAGCGAAAACGGAGCAGGCCTCTTATTACCACAAAAAGAATTTAATGCCGCTGCCTTTGCCCAATTACTGACCCAAACCAACCGTGAGCAATGTTTGGCGATCGCTACGCTAGCACGCGGCTTGGCAAAACCGGATGCCACGATGCAAGTGGTATCGGTAATTGAAGAATTAGCTTTGTAAGGTGTGCAAGAACCTTGCCGCCCAATTTGTAAATGTAAATGCTCAAAATTTAAAGAAAGAACCAATCAGAGTCGATGATGAAACACAAAGTTAAACGTATCCATTTTGTAGGCATAGGCGGCGTCGGCATGAGCGGCATCGCTGAAGTCTTGCTCAACCTTGGTTTTGAGATCAGTGGCTCAGACCTTGGCAGCAGCGCAACAACCCAGCGCCTGAGCGCTGCGGGTGCAGATGTGCACCTTGGCCACGCGGCAGACTATGTAGCCAATGCAGATGTAGTGGTGATTTCCAGTGCAGTAAAAGATGATAACCCTGAGGTAGTCGAAGCACGTAGCCGCAAGATTCCGGTAGTACCACGAGCACAAATGCTGGCCGAGCTGATGCGTTTAAAGCAAGGCATCGCCATTGCCGGCACACACGGCAAGACCACCACCACCAGCCTTACCGCTTCAATTTTAGAAGCCGCAGGGCTTGATCCTACTTTTGTGATTGGCGGCAAATTACACGCCGCAGGCAGCAATGCCCGCTTAGGCCATGGCGACTTTTTAGTGGCTGAAGCCGATGAAAGCGATGCGTCTTTCCTGCTACTCACCCCGGTGATTTCGGTGGTTACCAATATTGATCAAGACCATATGGATACCTATGGTCACGATTTTAATAATTTAAAGAAGGCGTTTATTACCTTCTTGCAGCATCTGCCCTTCTATGGCCGTGCCGTGTTGTGCATTGATGACCCCTATGTGCGCGAGATTTTGCCGCAGGTCACCAGCCCAATCACCAGCTATGGCGTCAGCGCGGATGCCATGCTGCGCGCTGAAAACATCGTGGCACTCGATGGCCGTATGCAATTTGACGCGGTATGGGAAAACGGCGAATCACGCCGCCTGCCGATCACGCTGAATATGCCCGGCATGCACAATGTGCTCAATGCCCTCGCAGCAATTGCAGTGGGGATTGAAATTGGCGCAGATGAAACCGCCATTCAATCCGCGCTTGCTGGCTTCCAAGGAGTTGGCCGACGCTTTCAGCGCTATGGCGAAATTGCGCTTGAAACTGGGGGTAGCTTTACGCTGGTAGACGATTACGGCCATCACCCTGTTGAAATGGCCGCCACTATTGCTGCTGCGCGTGGCGCATTTCCAGGCCGCCGCTTAGTGCTGGCTTTTCAGCCGCACCGCTATACCCGCACCCGCGATTGCTTTGAAGATTTTGTACAGGTTTTATCCACAGTGGATGGTTTATTGCTCGGCGAAGTGTATGCCGCCGGCGAAGCGCCAATTGTGGCAGCAGACAGCCGTAGCCTGGCCCGCGCCGTGCGCGTAGTGGGCAAGGTAGAGCCGCAATTTGTGACTGACATCAACGATATGCCAGCCACGATCATGGCTGCGGCCCAAAACGGCGATGTGATCATCACAATGGGCGCAGGCACGATAGGCGGCGTTCCGGGCAAGGTTGCTGCAATTTAAAAAACAAAACCCAAATCTTTAACCACGGAGGGCACAGAGAACACGGAGTTTCACGGAGAAAACCTAAGAAACAATGTGTAGGTTGGGTTAGCTGATTTATTCGCCGCTTTTTGGCGGATAAACCAGCGTAACCCAACATGCCCAGATGAAAAGATCAGGGGTCATATGTAGGGTGGGCACGTTTTTGTGCCCATGCGAAAAACAACAGCTGGGTTGAGTAAGCAAAATGAATAAATACGGAAAAGTAGCGGTCGTGATGGGTGGCACTTCGGCAGAGCGTGAAGTGTCATTAATGAGCGGCAAAGGTGTTCTGGAAGCCCTGCAAGCACGCGGCGTGGATGCGCATGCTTTTGATCCCTCGACCAAGCCACTTGAAGCATTAAAAACCGAAGGTTTTGATCGCGCTTTTCTGATCTTGCACGGCCCGTTTGGCGAAGATGGCACTTTGCAAGGCGCGCTTGAAGTGATGGGCATGCCTTACACGGGTTGTGGTGTATTGGCCTCGGCGCTCGGTATGGATAAGCTGCGTAGCAAACTGATTTGGCAAGCCTTGGGCCTGCCGATTCCGGCATTTGAAATTCTGACTGAAAGCAGCGATTTTGCTGCGATTGAACAAAAACTGGGCCTGCCATTATTTGTAAAACCAGCTTGTGAAGGCTCGAGTATTGGCGTGAGCAAAGTAAAAAATGTGGGTGAGCTAGCCGCCGCGTTTACAGAAGCTTACAAATACGACAAGATTGTGATTGCAGAGCAGTTCATTGGTGGGGGAGAATACACCGCTGCTGTACTTGGGGATCAAGTCCTCTCGTTTGTAAAGATTGAGCCTGCTACCGAATTCTACGATTACGAAGCCAAATATATCCGTGATGACACGGTTTACCGTTGTCCTGCGGGTTTGTCAGATGATCTCAATGAACAAATTGCTGGCTACGTCAAGCAAGCCTTCTGGGCGCTTGGCGGCCGTGGCTGGGCGCGTATTGATTTCTTAATGGATGAGGCAGGTAAGCCTTATTTATTAGAAGCCAATACCGCACCGGGTATGACCAGCCATAGTTTATTTCCTATGGCGGCGAGAGAAGCGGGATTAAGTTACGAGGATTTAGTTTTGCAAGTATTAAACAGCACGCTGGAATAAAAAATAGTGACGTTATTTAGCCATTTCAGCCCATTGATGCCAGCCATAGCAACGAGGTTCGCCCATGTGGGATAAGCCTCAGCTGTTAATGTGGTTTGCCAATTTGCTGACCGCATTAGCATTGTTGCTTTTGTTTTATGCCGTACTTTTTTTGACCGTGCATTCGCCTTTATTTCCAATTAAGCGAATTAAAGTCGATGGCGATTTAGTCCATGTCACACGCGAGCAATTGCAGTACGTCATTAAGCATGAGTTAACCGGAACATTTTTTACTCTGGATTTAGATAAAACACGGCAAGCCTTTGAAAAGCTGCCGTGGGTAAGGCAAGTTACGGTGCGCAGGCACTGGCCAGACCGGGTAGAAGTACGAATAGAAGAGCACAAAGCGGTAGCGCGCTGGGGCTCGGTGGCTTTACTCAATAGCTATGGTGAGCGTTTTGATGCCGCATCCAATGATCAATTACCGATTCTGGAGGGCCCGGAAGGCACAGAAAAAGTAATGATTGATGGCTTTGCAGAGCTCCACAAAACACTGCAGCCCTTAGGTAAAAAAGCCACCCATGTTTGGCTTTCTGAACGAAGGGCCTGGCGTTTTGAGCTGGATCATCAGCTGATTATTGAAGTAGGCAGAGATGAAGCCGTCGCCAGAACAGCGCGATTTGTAACGGCCTACCCCAACTCGCTGGCTTTGCTAAAGCAGCCTTTTGAATATGTAGATTTACGTTATCCCAATGGCTTTGCTGTGCGATTGCCAGAGTACAAGCCAGTAGAAAGTAAGCCCGTGGTGAAGCCAGCCGTACCGGCCAAACCTGCAGTAGCAAAACCGGCATAACCATGTCGTTTTTGAAAAATGGTAAGGCGGGTAAAACCTGCCACACACAGAAAATTCAGCGATACGATTTTCATATCAGATCGTTTTTAAAAAGTAAGACATTGAGTAAAGAGGTTGTCAGGTGACCAGAGATAGCAAAAACATCATTGTCGGGCTGGACATTGGCACATCCAAAGTGGTGGCTGTTGTCGCCGAGATCAAAGAAGACGGCGCACTCAATGTGATTGGTCTGGGCTCAGCTGCCTCACGCGGCTTAAAACGTGGTGTGGTCGTTGATATTGAAAAAACCGTTGCCGCCATTCAATCGGCACTGGGCGAAGCTGAGCTGATGGCCGATTGCAAAATCAGCCAGGTCTTTACCGGTATTGCAGGCAGCCATATCAAGAGCATTAACTCCGATGGCATGGTGGCGATCAAGGATAAGGAAGTCACCTCGGCCGATGTAGACCGCGTGATCGAAACCGCCAGCGCCGTCAATATCCCCACCGACCATCAGGTACTGCACATCTTGGCGCAGGAATACATGATAGACGGCCAGGAAGGCGTGAAAGAGCCGATGGGGATGTCGGGTGTGCGTTTGCATGTCAACGTGCATATCGTCAGCGGTGCTGTCAGTGCGGTGCAAAACATCACCAAATGCGTACGTCGCTGCGGTTTAGAAATCGAAGAAGTGGTGTTGCAGCCACTGGCGTCCTCTTATTCGGTACTCACCGAAGATGAAAAAGACTTGGGCGTTTGTCTGGTTGATATTGGTGGCGGGACCACCGATCTGGCGATCTTTATTGGCGGTGCAATCCGCCATACCGCGGTGATTCCGATTGCGGGCGACCAAGTGACCAACGATATCGCGATGGCGCTGCGTACCCCCACATCAGAAGCAGAAACGATTAAGTTGCAGCATGGCGTAGCGCTGCGCCATATGAGCGATCCAGCGCAAATGATTGAAGTACCGGGTGTGGGTGAGCGCGGTGCCAGACAAATGAGCCGTCATACCTTGGCGGAAGTCATTGAGCCGCGTGTTGAAGAGCTATATGGCTTGGTTCAACAAGAACTTCGCCGCTCTGGTTTTGAAGGCCGCCTATCCAGCGGCATCGTCATCACCGGTGGTGCCGCAATGATGCCTGGCATGGTTGAGCTTGGTGAAGAGATTTTCCATATGCCGCTCCGGATGGGCACGCCAAAGTATGTAGGTGGCCTTGCCGAAGTGGTGAAAAACCCACGTTATTCCACCGCCGTGGGTTTGCTGTTAATTGCACGTGAACAACTACTAAAGAACCCTGTAAACCGGGGCAAAGATGGCTCTATGGGGGATATTTTTGGTCGTATGAAATCTTGGTTTCAGAATACATTCTGACCTTTCGGGTAAGTGTTAAAAATCGGGTAATGCAAGGAGAGTAATCATGGCTTTAACTTTCGAAGTGCAAGAAGTTGCACATCACGTCAACATTAAAGTGATCGGTGTGGGTGGCGCAGGCTGCAACGCGATCAATAATATGATTGAGCACGCATTGAATGGGGTGCAGTTTATTGCTGCCAACACCGATGCACAGGTGCTGAAATTATCCAAAGCCACCGATGTTGTGCAGTTAGGCACCACCGGTTTTGGCGCAGGTTGCGATCCTGAAGTCGCTCGCGAAGCGGCCGAAGCCGATCGCGAACGCATCGGCGAGCTGATCAGTGGCGCAAATCTGCTGTTTATCACCGCCGGTATGGGTGGTGGTACCGGTACAGGCGCATCCCCTGTGATCGCACAAATTGCCCGTGAAAAAGGCATTTTCACCGTGGGCGTGGTCACCAAGCCCGGCCTTGACGAAGGCTCGCGCCAGAAAGTGGCTCAAGCTGGGATTGACGAGCTTTCACGCGCAGTTGATTCGCTGATTATCGTTTCCAACCAAAAGCTGGAAGAAGTACTCGGCGAAGACGTCACCGTCGATGAAGCCTTCCGCGCAGCTGACGATGTACTACGTAATGCCGTGGCATCGATCGTAGAAATCATCCAGTATCCAGGCTTGATTAACGTTGACTTTGCTGACGTTAAAACCGTAATGCAGGAAAAAGGCATGGCGATGATGGGCTCGGCTTTCGCTGCTGGCGAAAACCGCGCTATCCGCGCAACCGAAGAAGCCATCAGCTGCCCATTGCTGGATAACATCAACTTCAAGGGTGCGCGCGGTGTATTGCTCAATATCAGCGCCAGCCGTGCCAGCCTGAAGAAAAGCGAAATCACCCGCGCACGCGAAATCATCCAATCGCATGTGAGCGACGACGCCATGGTTAAACACGGTGTGGTTTACGACGAAACCTTGGGCGAGCAAATCCGCATTACGATTATCGCTACCGGTATGGGCAGTAATGCCAACAAACCACAGCTTTCTGTAGTGCAAACTCCGCAGCTTAAAACCGGCACAGACAACCACTCTGGCGAGCCAGATTGGGGCGCTTACGATTTACCTCCGGGCTTTCGCCCAAGCAATCGCAGCGCACGCGCAGGCGGTGATGTAGCAACGGCAACGCGCGGGGCCACATCCAATGTTGATATGGATATCCCGGCATTCTTACGTCGTCAGGCAGATTAAGCATGAAAAACATCCTGTAGGGTGGGCACAGCACATCGAGCCCGCTCTACAAGCTGCAAACGACTGTAAGTAGATGGAGATAAAGGCATTGCCTATTGGCAAGATTGCAAAGATCAATCCAGCACACTACCCGGTGCTGGTAAGATTGAGGTCTGTTGATTAACGAGACCAGCATGTTCCAACAACGCACTCTAAAAACGACTATCCGCGCCGTTGGCGTGGGCCTGCATTCTGGCGAGCGGGTTACCCTCGTCTTAAAACCGGCCCCGGTTAATAGTGGGATCGTGTTTCAACGTGTCGATTTGCCCGAGTCGACACCATTTAGAGTGACGCCATCGCTTGTCAACGACACGCGGCTCTCCTCCACGCTCGTCAAAGACGGCGTACGTGTCGGTACGATTGAGCACATCATGTCGGCATTTGCAGGGCTAGGCATTGACAATGTTATTGTTGAAGTTGACGCCCCGGAAATGCCGATCATGGATGGATCGGCAGCGCCTTTTATCTATCTGCTGCAATCAGCAGGTATTGTGGATCAGCAGGCGGCCAAGCAATTTGTCCGCGTGCTGAAACCCATCGAAGTCATCGACGGCGATAAATGGGTTAGATTACTGCCGCATGATGGTTATAAAGTGGCACTCACCATCGACTTTGCCCACCCTGCTTTCAAAAAGTCAGCCCAAACCATCAAACTTGATTTTGCTAACACCAATTATGTAAGCGAAATCGCCCGTGCCCGCACCTTTGGTTTTATCCATGAAGTGGAATACCTACGCATGAACGGCTTAGCCCGCGGCGGCAGTATGGATAATGCCATTGTGATTGACGAATACCGCGTACTTAACGACGGTGGTTTGCGCTTTGAAGACGAATTTGTACGCCACAAAGTACTCGATCTGATTGGCGATTTATATATCCTTGGTCGCCCACTCATTGCCGCTTTCGAAGGCTATAAATCGGGTCATGCCATGAATAACAAGCTGCTGCGCGCCCTGCTGGACGACGAATCGTCCTACGAGATTGTCAGCTTTGAAAACCGGAATGACGTGCCCAGCTCATTCCACGATCTGCCTGCCTTAGGAATCTGATGTTTATTGTCTTACGCCTGCTATTTGTCATCGCCGTCCTGGGCATCGCCTACTGCGCATTCAAATACCAGCGCAGCAAAGACCCCAGCTGGCTACGCATCATTAAATGGATTCTGTATTCCACACTAGGTTTGCTAGTGATATTTTTTATAGGGCTGGTGGTGGAGCGGCTGTGGGTAGGTTAGTGCCGTAGGTCAGGCGTCACCCCAACCCTATAAAAATTTAAAGGTAAATCGTCGCTTGAATTAGCAGTCTGCGTGTGAGGTTTGCCTCACTCAGCGATATATTACGTAACCCAACCTACAAATGCCTTCTTTCCCGAGTTTCTCCATGAAGCTCCGTATTCTCTGGCCCGTGGCTCAAAAATGGGTTTCACAGCTTAACATCACTCCTCCAAAGCCCTCAGTAGCTCTGCCATTCTGTCGTCTAATTCTTTAAGTTGCACTGCATCAATCGCAGCCAAAATCCTGTGCTCGTTCGCTACATGTGCCTCTACCGCTTTATCAATCAACTGAAGCCCTGTGCTGCTTAGCTGAACCAACATGCTGCGGGCATCGCTAGTGCTGGGCAGCCGTTCTATCCAGCCACTCGCCTCTAATCCCTTTAGCCTGTGTGTCATCGTGCCAGAAGTAATCATCAGCGATGAAAACAGCGCGGTTGGCGCGAGGCAATAAGGTGCGCCAGATCGCCTGAGCGTGGCCAGCACATCAAACTCCCAGCTTGTCATTCCAAACTCTGCAAAAGTGGCGTCCATCTTACGTTGCAGCAGGGTGGCACAGCGCCTAATACGCCCAATCGGCCCCATCGGGCTTACATCCAGATCCGGGCGCTCTTTGTGCCATTGCCCAAGAATGATATCTACCGCATCGGCCTGTTGCGTGCTCATATACAACTCCATCTATCTTCAACTCAAGATTAATTACCTTGAACTCAAGACATGTGTTATCTTCAATTCAAGGCATTCTGCTAAGCCTGCAGTTTGCCAGATTTCGGCAAGATAGGTTGGGCTAAAGGTTTATCAGCCCAACAATCACCTGCAGCAATGTATTGGGCCGATAGCCCTATGCCCTTATTTCTATTGAAGGAATCGCAATGAACGCCTCAAAAACCTGGATGGATAGCCTAATCACTGCCCTCGCTCCGGCGATTTGGGGCTCTACCTATATTGTCACCACCCAGCTACTTCCGCCTGATCGGCCCTTTACTGCCGCATTACTGCGCACCTTACCAGCAGGCTTGCTCTTGATTCTATTCAGCCGTGTGCTTCCCCCCAAAGCCATGTGGGGCCGCTTGCTCATCCTATCTGCGCTTAATATTGGTGCATTTCAAGCCCTGCTTTTTATTGCCGCATACCGGCTGCCGGGAGGGCTGGCCGCTGTTGTGGGTGCAACGCAGCCCTTAATAATCATGGGGTTGGTATGGATGCTAGAGCGCCGCCAACCTGCTCGCCTTGCTCTTTGGGCCAGCCTATTTGGCATTCTGGGCATGGCCGCCCTGCTTTTAGCGCCGGGTGCAAAATGGGATTCAATCGGCATGGCTGCAGCCTTAGCAGGAGCGATTTGCATGGCGCTGGGCACTTATCTGGCAAGACAATGGAAATCACACATCCCTTTGCTGGCCTTTACCGGTTGGCAACTCTTACTCGGTGGCCTGCTCTTGCTACCTGTTGCCTTGATGCTTGATGCGCCTTTGCCAAGCCTCAATACCACGCAAATCCTTGGCTATGCCTATCTGTCTATTGTTGGGGCGCTGATTGCTTATGTACTTTGGTTTCGCGGCATTGCCCGGCTCTCCCCTGTTGCTGCTTCGTCTTTAGGCTTACTCAGCCCCATCACAGCGGTGGCACTTGGCTGGATTTTGCTCGGCCAAAACATGACGCCATTATCCTTAGCAGGTTTTGTTACCGTACTAGCCAGCGTACTGGCCGTGCAATGGAGCGTCCTTCGCCAACCAATGACACTTTCCCCATTTTTCTCCAAGAAGAGTCCAGCATGAATCTCAACACCTTAATTGAACAACGCAGCTCCACCAGCCACTACGATGCCAGCAAGCCATTGGCAGACAGCCAAATTACCGAGCTAATGCGCTTAGCGACTCTCGCCCCTTCTGCCTATCATTTCCAGAACTGGAAGCTGATCGCCGTGCGCTCAAGTACAGCCAAGGCACGCTTAAAAGACATTGCCATGGGGCAAACACAAGTTGAGAGCGCGGCGGTTACCTTTATTATTTGCGGCACCTTAATGCCACATCAGCAATTAACCACAGCACTTCGCCCATCACTCGATGCAGGGGCTTTACCCCAGGAAATTGCAGATAGCTGGGTGACCTCTGCCAATGCATCCTACGCAGACAACCCACAACTGCAACGTGACGAAGCCATACGCTCGGCATCCTTAGCCGCCATGACGCTCATTCTTGCGGCCGAAGGCATGGGCTTATCCACGGGGACAATAGGTGGCTTTGATACACCAGCCATGATTGAAGCATTTGCACTTAATGCCGAGGAAATACCTGTGATTTTGGTGACCGCAGGCTATGCAGCAGAGAAAAGGCCTCAAAAACCACGACGACCACTTAGCGAGGTGGTTGAGCTGGTATAGATTGGCAGCAACAACTCAGCTGGCCAGCACAATTAGCTAAAATAAGCCCTCGGAGTTTTGCCGGTCCGGCTTTTGAAAAATGCAATAAACGCACTATCACTGGCAAAACCCAAGGCGCTGGCTGTCTCTGATAATTTTCCCTTTTCTGCCAGCATTTCTACTGCACGTAATAAGCGCCATTGCTGCCGCCACTCTTGATAACTCATCCCCGTTTCACGTTGAAATATACGGCTCACGGTTTTTTCACTGGCTCCGATCTGCTGCGCAAACAGATTGAGCGGTAAAGGCAATTGCTCTAAGTTTTCCCACAAACAAGACACGCGCCGGTCCAGCGGAAAAACCAGCAATAAAGGCTCTTGCCTAGCCTGATTCATCTCTTCAATACATACAGAGAGCAAATTGGCATAACGCACCTGCTGCCAATCGGTATCAAAATCCGCCATAGCCAGCCGCTCCAGTACAGCTCTTAATAGGGCATTAACCTCGATCACCTTCACTTCGCCCGGCAATGCAGGGAACTGGCCTAGATCAAAATAGAGAGAGCGGTAATCCACCACCTGCCGCATTTCTGCCCGGTGCTTTATCCCCGGCGGAATCCACGCCGCCCTTGATGAGGGCAATAAACAAAGTAAGCCATCCAAAGAGATGCGAATACACCCCTTCCTAGCAAACAGTAATTGCCCCATTTTATGCTGGTGCAGGCCCGAATCATGATTGCCCAGCAAAGAAGCAATCCCCACCATGGCAGCCCCAAGCTCGTCGGGGTTAAAAGCATCGTTCGGGGCTAAATAAGCCATATTTGTCCGATTTTAGATATTTATTGTTCTTATCATTGTAATGCGTCATTTGAATTTTTTATAACATCGCAGCAAGTTTAAGAACAAGGAAGAAAAAAATGTCTCGCCCATTTAGTTTAATACTCGCCACCCTGCTGATGATGTTTCCGCAAATTGCAGAAACTATCTACAGCCCAGCATTATCAGATATCAGCCACCATTTTGCAGTGAGCCCCGAGCTTGCTGCGCAGACACTCTCACTCTATTTTTTAGCATTTGCTGTAGGTGTGGTTGTTTGGGGAAGGATGTGTGACATCTATGGCAGACGCCCGACCATGATAGCTGGCCTGCTCATTTATGCTGTGGCCTCTTTGATCGCGCTTTGCGTAAGCAACTTTAGTTATGTTTTATTAGCGAGGATGCTCTCTGCCTTTGGCGCGGCAGTTGGTTCTGTGGTCACACAGACCATGCTCAGGGATCTATTTAAAGGTAAGCAACTTGCCCATGTGTTTTCATTAATGGGTATTGCACTAGCAATCAGCCCTGCCATTGGGATGTATAGCGGCTCTCTACTCAGCAGCCATTTTGGATACAAAGGCGTATTTACAGGCTTATTTTCTTTAGCATTCGTATTGCTTATCTGGGCGTTTCTAGCTCTACCAGAGACAAAGCAGGCAAAAGAAATTGCAGCGGCTCCGCTGCTAGCAACAGCAAAGATCATGCTTAAAGATCTGCAAATTTGGCAAGTTGCATTCTTGGTGGCCTCATTCAATGTCTGCCTGTTTGCTTATTACAGCTTAGCGCCATTTATGTTTGAGCAACTGGGCCTCAGTACCCGTTTATTCGGTTATACAGGGCTGATTTTGGCCTTGGGTGCAGGTGCAGGCTCGCTCTTAAATAAGCAACTACTCCAGCGTGGAGCCTGCTCACCTAAGCTGGTACTGCTGGCATCTGTGCTGACTATATTAGGTGGCATTGGGGTATTGCTATTACAACAGAGCGCCCTCTTTGTCTTGCCTATGCTCTTAGTCGTTACTGGTTTTGGAATCGCTATTCCAAACATTCTTAGCTCAGCGCTACATGCCTATCAAGACCGAACCGGCACAGCAGGAGCACTCCTGGGGCTGCTGTATTACATGCTGATTGGCGGTGGCTTAATGCTGGCAGCATGGAGCCAGAGCCTGGGCGGAGTGATTTTGATCTGCGGATCACTTGCTACGTTGATATCTATACAAAGGAGTTCAACTTAGATTTTATTCACGAGCAGCAAGGGCAACCTTGCCGCCCTCTTACTGCATCACCACCCGCCGCATTTTCTGCGCCGTGTAGCTCAGGCTTGCCAGCAAAATCACCACACAAACCAATACGGGAGTGAGCACTTCTGCAGCGCTTAAGGTTTCGCCATTCAGAATTTTGATAATCAGCTGGTTTTGCGCCAAGAGCGGCGTCCAGGAAAACCATACTGGATCTGCCCCCTGTTTTAACATGCCAATCACCAAGGCCAGCGGCGCAAGCAGCATCAGCATGGAGTTTCTGGCCTGTGCTTCCTTATGGCTTTTCCCATTAATCGCCACGGCGATTTGCAGGGCGGCAATGGCTAGCGCCAGCGGGCATAGCACGGCTAAAAACACAAAAGCATCTTTGATTGAAAATTGAAAAGCGATTTTTAATACTTCGTTTTTAATTAAAAATAGCGATGGGAAAATGCTCATTACATTAAAAAACAATACACAAACGGTGAGCGTACCCACCGCAGCCCATTTGCCCAAAGCAAAATGCCAGCTCGATACCGGATTCATCATTAAGGGCTCTAAAGAGCCGCGCTCTCTTTCCCCTGCCGAAGTATCAATCGCCGCATACATGCCCACGCCTAATAGCGTCATGATAAACATAAAGGGCAGCATTTCTTTAAGCCCCGCCCCCTGCTGATTTTGCGCCCGGCTTAAATGGCGCTCTTCTACTTTTAACACGCTAAGTATTTCGGCAGAAATACCACGCAAGCTTAGATTTAAACCTGCCTGCTCCTGCATAAAGCCTTGCAATAAAACCTTAATTGGCCGCACGCCCATTTGCGTATCTTTATTCGCCAGATCACTGACAATCTCTACCCTAGGCGCAATCCCTGCTGCATATTGACTGGCAAAATTTTTCGGCAATAGCAGCACTGGCTCGGTATATTCTTTGCTGTGTAATTTATTTGCATAATCTGCCCCTGCAGTTTTAATCTCAAAACCTTGCCGGGCAATATAATTGATTAACTCTGGTGCGTATTGGGCCCCAACCACGCGAATAAAGCGTTTCTCATTTTGCTCATCCATTCTGGAATAAGCTTCAGAGCTGATAAATAAAAAAAAGGGCATGCCCATTAAAGAAGACAAAATCACCACCAGCATCGTGCGCTTATCTCTTAATGAATCAACCCATTCTTTTTTAAATATTTCCCAAATCATCATGCGATATCCGAGTGATTGTCTAATTCTAGAAGTTCAAAAAGATCTGTAGACACAGAGCTAAATGAGAACACAAAGCACACAGAGAAAACCAAAACAAAAGGAATCCTGTAATTACTTATGTACCCTATGTCTGTGCAATCCTATCAATTCAAACAAAACGTTTTCCGTAGGGCGGGTGAAACCCGCCGTTTATTCGTGTTTGAGACATAAATCTGGCGGGTTTCACCCGCCCTACAATGATTCACTGCTTGTATATAAGGAGATAAAAAACATGAGATACAAGAAACGCATCTCTCATTCATTTTTCTCTGTGTGCTCTGTGTCTACAAATCTAGGCTATCAAGATTTAAGGTTTTCAAGCAAATGCCAATTTCACAAAGGCGTCTTCAAAGTTGCTTTCTGCGGCCTGATCTAATAGCTCGGCTACCGTGCCCTGTGCGACGGTTTCGCCGCCTGCCACGATCACGACATGATCGCAAAGCCGCTCTACTTCTTGCATGATGTGTGTCGAAAACAGGATGCATTTACTACCACCAGCTGGCGATTTTAGCCATGCCAGAAACTCGCGCAGCGCTCGGGTAGCTAGTACGTCGAGGCCGTTGGTGGGCTCGTCCAGAATGATGTTTTGCGGGTCATGCACCAGCGCCCTGGCCAGTGCCGTTTTCATTTTCTCGCCCTGACTAAAGCCCTCGCAGCGCCGCTCCATTAAGGCACGCATATCTAGCGCATCGGCCAGCGCCGTGGCTCGCTCATTAGCCTCATCCCTAGTCATGCCGTGCAGCACACCGTAGTAAGCAATGTTTTCACGGGCGCTCAGCCTTGGATACAAACCCCGCGCATCGGACAACACGCCCATCCGCGCTTGCGTGGCCTGCTTGCCTGCCTCCACCTGCACACCATCGACCAACACCCGCCCCGAATCCGCAGGCAGTAGCGCGGCAATCATGCGCAAAGTGGTGGTCTTTCCCGCACCATTCGCACCCAATAAGCCTGTGACCACGCCATCTGCCGCGCTAAAGTGAATATCCTTCACCGCCTGCACCACGCTTTTAGATCGGCGCGGCCAGGCGGATTCACGAACAAATTGCTTAGATAATTGCTCGACAATAATCATAAACAGCCTTTAAAAAACTTTTAAAAACCTAAGTTCTGTAGACACAGAGAACACGGAGAAGGGCAAAAACGAGAAAAAACTTCGAGATAAATGAATCCAAAACCATGCTGGATACTTGCTGCGAGCCTGGTTTTACTCCGCCTTTCTCGGTGTGCTCTGTGTTCTCATTTAGCTCTGTGTCTACAGATCTTTTTAACACCCCAGCTAAAACAGATCGAATATTTGCTGCGAGTCTGGTTTTACTCCGCCTTTCTCAGTGGGCTCTGTGTTCTCATGTAGCCCTGTGTCTACAGATCTTTTTAAGCTATTTAGGTAAGACCCACACCATAGGCCTTGGGATGGGTTTTACGCAGCTTAGGTCTACTTTCTGCGCGTCTTCTGCGTTCACAAAACGATACACCAGATCATCCACACAGCTCTGCATCAGCATGCCGTGGCCGGATTTGCCCAGCACCACGTGCCTCGCCTTAGCTCCCAACGCTTTGGCGACGTGTGTCGCGTGCTGGGGCGGCGTAACCGGATCAAGCCCGCCACTCAGTAGCAATACAGGCGCAGCGCTTTTAGGCAGAGTATAGAAAGCCTCAGGCACGGTGCCACGTGGCCAATGGGAGCAGACTTTGCGATAGGTTTCGCTGCGAAAGCGGCCAAAATCATCATCCACGACCGGCAAGCGGCCTGCTTCCTCGGCGCACCATACCGAGTAATGCATGCCTGCAAAAATCTTGCCCGCATTGGGCAAGACGGTCTGCCCGCTAAGCGCCAACAGCGGATTAAACCGCCCTGCCTTGGCCTCTGTAATGGCAAACGGTAGGCCTGCGCTATTCACTGGCGAATACAGCACGGCCGACAGCATGCCCAGCACACTGTCGCGGCTGATAGTCACATTGGCTTCGGTATTTAAACGAGGGTGTTTTAAAACGGTGGCTTTAGGTGTGCTCGCCAGCAAATCGCGCCAGCTCTGAGCCAGATTGGGATAAGCGCTTTGGCAACGCGCATCGCTTTTGCAATCGGCAAACAGGCTATCGAGCGCCTTTTGTATATCGCTGCCCGATATAGCGTAATCAGGTGGCAATACACCATCAAGCACCACACGCCGCACCGCTTGCGGATATTGGCGCAAATACTCCAGCCCCACACGTGTGCCATAAGAAACGCCCAACAGATTAATCGCCGGATAGCCCTCGCTTTTGCGTACCGCTTCTAAATCTTGCACAGCAATAGGCGAGCTAAAAAAGCGCAGATCGCCATAGGGGAGTTTTTGCAGCTGAGCCTTGCAGTTTTTAAGCTCAGCAATACCCCAATCAGCATCGGCAATCTTGTTTAAGTCCTGCGTTTCTGGGCACTCCAGCGGTGCAGAGCGCCCCGTGCCACGCTGATCGACAAACACTAAATCACGGCGGCGCTGCAATTTATTTAATGGCCCTTGCGCCCAGCTGGCGATATGAATTGCACTTTGGCCTGGGCCACCCGCCAGCATAAACACGGGATCGGCGAGTTTATTGCGGTCTTGAGCCCGCAAAACCATATAGTGAATCTGAATTTTTTTGCCGGAAGGCTGATTGGGATTAAGCGGACGTTCAATCTGCCCACACTGTACTTCGCTAACAAAGCCATCGATACGGCAAGGCTGAGTTGCCGCATGGGCAGAAAAGCTGAATAAGAGGAGGGCGAAGATTAATACCTGCATCGCTATCTTTCTATTAATAAGATTGGTGCAAGTATAACCTAGGGTCTGTTGACGTTTCATTCACAATTGCCCTGAGCCGCAAAACGGCCATGCACAAGGCATGCGACGCAGGTAATAAGGCGTTATTACCGAGGACCATAACGCAACAAATGGCATGGCAGTGTTCGCTAACGCACAGACCTTACTGAGATAGTCATACATCCTAAGTCCCATCATCGTGATAAATACTTGCCAAGTAGCCGATGAGGTTGCTGAATTGACAATATCGTCAATGGTGGCCAGAAGACACAAGGAATATTGCTATGAACTGGGATATCGCCGCCGGCAATTGGAAGCAATTTAAAAGCAAAGTAAAAGAGCAATGGGAAAACCTAGCTGCTGATCCCCAAGATGTCCTCGCTGGCAAACGAAACACGCTATCAGGCCAATTACAAGAACCCTATGGCGTGGGAAAAAATAATGCGGAAGAGCAAATCAAGCGTTTTGAAGCATCGCATCGAGTTTAAAAAGGGTGCTTTCCACGAGTAAGAGGGGCTGTAATGACCTCATCCTCAGTGACGCTACTGATTAATCTTAGGAGCTTTTATTGTGAATAAAACTTGCATCACTTTATCAGCTTTTTTTCTCCCTTTTTCATTATTGTTATTAGCCGCTTACGCGTCTGACACCAAGCAAGAAGATTCCAGCCAATACATGGGCGATAGCTGGATAACGACAAAAGTAAAAGCCGCTATTTTGGATGAGCCGAACTTAAAAGCAGCAGAAATTAAAGTTGGAACAATTAAAGGCATTGTGCAATTAAGTGGCTTAATCACATCAAATGCCGATAGTGCAAAAGCACTGCAAGCTGCCCACACGGTAAAAGGTGTTAAGTCAGTAAAAAATGACCTGATTATGCCTCTTGCTCAATGGACTCTGCGTAGATGAATTTCTTGAGTGCGGGATTTAGTTTTTGAATTTGTAGGTGGGTGAAACCCGCGAGCGATGCCGAATAAATACGCGGGTTTCACCCGCCCTACGATATTTATAATGTTGTTGAGCAAGCGGCATAATCAGGAAAAATGATATGAACATAAAGTGAATTAATAAAATCGAAACCACGCATTCTTAATTCAGATGTGGCTTTGATCTTGCTAAATCAAATTGCTAGCGATATTTATTCGATAAATTCTAAGCATTCTCTAATTGCCATTGGCTCGATCGTTTCTATTTTACGTTCGTAGGCTGCAAACCTCGAACTTGTGCAGCTGAATACGCTAGTCGCCTGCCAGCATGAGGCCGCCGACTAGCAAAAAGCATCATAAACGAAAGCAGATTTCGCCGGATTTGCAGACCAAAAATGCGTTACTGGTCAAAAAAGCGAGTCAAATGTGTGCCGTTTAGGTGTTTTTACAGCCGCCCGAGGCTCAGCCCAATAAGCGAGCAGCCACGATGGCTTTTTGAAATGCTTGTGTAAAAGGCACCTTTCAAATGGCAAATGGCAACCTATTGGGCAAATTATGGCAAATGGCTTTTAGCTCTTGGCAGCCTTGGCATCAAAACAATAATTCTTCTTCAGACCTAGAATTGCCATTGCGCGACGATTTATACAATGCCGATCAAATGGCGCAGCATGGTAAATCACTTGCCCTCTTGCACCAACTGGGCGGAACAAATGCGTCTGACATTTTATTATCACGATTAGATGAAAATAAAAAAACACTCATCAATGTATGCAATCTATTAACAGCAGAGCTTGCTAATCAAAGAGAGATTACGCCAGCGGGCGCATGGCTACTCGACAATTTTTATTTAATTGAAGAGCAAATTCATACCGCCAAAAACCATTTACCCAAAAACTATTACCGCCAATTGCCTTATCTCAAAGAGGGCCCATCTGCTGGCTGCCCTCGTGTTTATGATTTGGCTTTGGCGACGATTGCACACAGTGATGGGCGGATTGATATGGAAACATTAGCGCGCTTTATCAGCGCGTATCAAAGCATCAGCCCGCTCAAGCTGGGCGAATTGTGGGCCATCCCGATTATGCTGCGGCTGGCGATTATTGAGAATTTACGCCGCATTAGTGCACGCGTTGCCATTCGAACGAATGAGCGTCACCTCGCATGCGCATGGGCAATGGAGATGACCCAAGTTGCAGAAAAAGATCCAAAAAATCTTATTCTGGCAATTGCCGATATGGCACGCTCCAACCCACCTATGGTTAGCGCCTTTGTGGCCGAGTTGGCTCGTCGCTTACAAGGGCGCGGCACCGCGCTGGCGCTACCGCTAACATGGATAGAGCAGCATCTAACCGACTCCGGCCTCTCCATCGAGCATTTAGTTCAGCTAGAAAACCAGCAGCAAGCTGCCGACCAAGTATCCGTCAGCAATAGTATTGGCAGCTTACGTATTTTGGGCGCCGTGGATTGGCGAGACTTTGTTGAACAGATGAGCGTGGCAGAACAAATTTTTCGCCAAGACCCTAGCCAGATTTACTCCAACATGGATTTTGCTACTCGCGATCGTTATCGCCATGTACTTGAAGCTTTGGCTAAGCAAAGCCATCGCCAAGAAATCGAAGTAGCACAAACCGCGCTTCATTTAGCGCAAGCCGCAACGGGGCAAAATGATGGGGATAATCATATTGGCTATTTTTTGATTGGCCAAGGCGTGGATGAATTAGAGCAAGCCATCAATATCCCTTCCTTTTACCTCAAAAAATGGAAAAAACGCATCGCCCGCTCACCATTAAGTAGCTACTTATTGGGTGCGGCACTGATCACGGCTTTATTTTCATTGCTAATTTTGCAATCCATTGTGAGTGCTTATACATCGCTAGGTTTAGTGTTATTGATGGGTGTTTTAGTGGCTTTGTCTGCAAGTCAAAGTGCTATTTCGCTTGTGAATTGGTTGGTAACACTGTGGGTAGCTCCCCATACTTTGCCTAGAATGAACTTTTCAGAGGGTGTACCACAAAGCGCTTGCACCCTCGTTATCGTACCCACGATGCTGATGCACAGCGACGATATAGAAGATTTAATTGAATCAATCGAAGTGGCTTTCCTAGCCAATCGGGATAAGCATATTTACTTTGGGCTACTCACCGATTTTAGCGATTCAGCACAGCAAAATCAGCCTGAAGATGCCGCCTTACAGCAATTGGCGCAGCAAAGAATTAATCAGCTAAATCAGAAATATGCCGCAAATACGGCGAGTGCTGAAGGAGCACATTTTTATTTATTCCATCGTGCGCGCAGCTGGAATAAAAGTGAAAAAACTTGGATGGGCTATGAGCGTAAACGCGGTAAATTATCCTGCTTGAACGCCTTATTACGGGCTAACTCCCCCAAAATTGATGTGGCCGCTTATGGTTTTTCGCAAGTAGAAGGCGAATTACGCCATTTAGGCCAAGTGAAGTATGTGATTACCTTAGATACGGATACACAACTGCCACGGGATGCCGCAAAAAAACTGATCGCAACGATGGAGCATCCGCTTAATCGCGCAGTTTATGATACAAACAAACAGCGAGTTGTCAGTGGCTACGGCATTTTGCAGCCGCGCATTGCACTCAATTTAAACGCGAGTAATCGCTCACGCTATGCGCGCTTGCTAGGCGGAATGGTGGGCATTGATCCCTATACCCGAGCCGTTTCGGATGTTTATCAAGATGCTTTTGGTGAAGGCTCTTATATTGGCAAAGGTATTTATGATCTTGATGCTTTTGAATTGGCGCTGACAAAACGGCTCCCCGACAATTGCATTCTAAGCCATGACCTACTGGAAGGATGTTATGCCCGTTCTGGCCTCGTGAGTGATGTTGATTTCTATGAAGATTACCCAGTCACTTATCGTGCTGACATTTCTAGGCGCTATCGCTGGCTGCGAGGCGATTGGCAACTTGTAGGCTGGCTGCTATCAACAACACCCCATTTAAGCGCTTTAGCGGGTGTTACGCGCACGCCTAATCCATTGTCCATGCTGTCGCAGTGGAAACTCATCGACAATCTGCGCCGCAGTCTGGTTCCTATTGCGCTGACCTTAACCTTTATCTTTGCTTGGCTTTTGTCACCATCGCTATGGCTCTCAAGCGTGGTGCTACTCGGCGTTATCTGCAGCGCAACCCTTATAACTACGATGCATTCTTTACTGAAAAAGCCCGCGGAAATGAGCTTGAGCTTGCATATTCGGGAGCTTGCAAAGGCCTTATGGCAAAGGCTAGGTTTATTGGTTTTTGAACTTGCCTTATTGCCTTTTGAAGCCAAGCAAAGCATCAGTGCCATTGGTATAACAATCTGGCGCATGAAGGTTAGCCATACCCATTTATTAGAATGGCGCTCTTCACAAGAAACCCAAAGAGACAATCAAGAGGGCCAAGCGCACCAGCTGGGTATTTACTGCTCACTGATGTGGGCCGGTCCTGCGCTGGCATTGATACTCTTAATGACTCTGGCTAAGTTTAAAGCCGAATCATTATTAGTGGCTTGGCCCATCCTGCTGCTTTGGCTTGTTTCACCCGCAATTGCTTGGTGGATCAGCTTGCCGCAATCCCCCCAGAAAAGTGTTCTATCTGATGATCAGTTGCAGTTTCTAGGTGCACTATCGCGGCGAACTTGGGCTTTTTTTGAGCGTTTTGTTAGCGCTGATGATCATTACTTGCCGCCAGATAATTACCAGCCATACCGTCAAGATACGATCGCTCATCGTACATCACCAACCAATATGGGGCTGGCGCTCTTAGCCAATCTATCGGCCTACGACTTTGCTTATTTGCCACTCGAAGGATTATTAGTCCGCACCGAAAACACGCTCAAAACAATGAGCCGCTTAGCCCAGTATCAAGGGCATTTTTATAACTGGTACGACACCCAGACTCTAGAAATACTGACGCCTGCTTATATATCAACGGTTGATAGTGGCAATCTAGCCGGGCATTTATTAACACTGAAAGCTGGATTGCTATTACTGAAAGATGATTGCCTCATCTCGCCGCGCGTCTTTGCTGGGCTCAGTGATACGCTAAGCGTGATCGAGCAAGATTTCGCGCCGCAAATTGCTCCTGCGGAAGTCAAAGCATTACGCCAAACACTGCAATTAGTTCTCGCTCAATCCCCCACAATGCTCAGTCAGCTAAGACAATCATTGCTTGAATTGCAGCGTGGAGGTGTTGCCCTAGTGGCTGCACTTGAATCCAAAGAAGCGGAGACAGAGGAAATCGGCGCATGGTGGGCTCAAAAATTTGTACAGCAAGCAGACGCTGCGCTTGAAGCTTTAAACTTTATTGCCCCGTGGCTCAGTTTAAGGGCTAGCCCTGAGTCCCTTATGCGCTTGAATTCGGCCACTGAAAATCTGACTTTGCATGAACTCGCTCAGCTGACCGATGTAGAAGCAAGTGGCCTAACAGGCGGCACCCATACTCAATCTGAATGGATGCCATTACAACTAGCAATTCATGTCGGCGCTAGCCGTGCAAAAGCCATGCTAGATAAGGCGATGCGATTGGCATTGCAGGCCGAACAATTGACGCAAATGGAATACAACTTTTTATTTGATCCCACTCGAAATTTACTTAGCATTGGTTATAACGTCACCGAGCAGAAAGTTGATTCTGGTTGCTATGATTTACTCGCATCCGAGGCGCGCCTTTGTTGTTTTGTTGCCATTGCGCAAGGCCAAATACCGCAAGAAAGCTGGTTTGCATTGGGGCGTTTGCTCACCAACTCTGGTGGGGAAAGCGTTTTGATGTCGTGGACAGGCTCAATGTTTGAGTATTTGATGCCACTGCTGGTGATGCCTAGTTATGAAAACACTCTGTTAGAGCAAACCTGCCGAGTTGCCGTTGAGCGTCAGATTACATATGGCGCTCAAATGCGCGTCGCTTGGGGTATTTCAGAATCGGGATACAACGCCGTTGATGTTCATCAAAACTATCAATACCGTGCTTTTGGCGTGCCTGGTTTAGGCTTAAAACGAGGGCTTGCAGAGGATTTAGTAATTGCACCCTATGCCTCAGTCATGGCCTTGATGGTCATACCTGAAAAAGCGTGTTTGAATTTAATGCGTCTTGCGGATGAGAAACTACTAGGGCAATTCGGTTTATTTGAAGCGGTTGACTACACGCCTATACGCCAGCGCCGTTTACAAACATCGGCCATTGTCTACGCCTATATGGCTCATCACCAAGGGATGAGTTTGTTGGCGCTTGCTTATCTATTGCTTGATAAGCCCATGCAGCGGCGATTTGAATCTGATCGTTTATTTCAGTCGGTGCTGCTTTTACTTCAGGAGCGCATTCCTGTTTCATCCTCTGTTTACTCACACACGGAGGAACGCCCAGATATCAGCGATTTATCTTTACGCGCCACAGCGCCAATTCGAACGTTTGATAGCCCTGACACCCAAAGCCCAGAAGTGCAGTTGCTATCGAATGGTCGCTACCACGTCATGGTTAACAATGCCGGTAGCGGTTATAGCCGCTGGAAAGACATGGCGATGACCCGTTGGCATGAAGATAGTACCAGCGATCGCTGGGGTACTTTTTGCTATGTCAGAGACCACGCAAGTGGCGAGTTTTGGTCGAATAGCTCGCAACCCTGCAACAAATCTGCAGAAAGTTTTGAAGCGACGTTCACAGAAGGACGTGCCGAATTTCGGCGCACAGATGCTATCAATTCAAGCGAGGCCAGGTTTGAAACGCTGACAGAAATTGTTGTTTCGCCTGAAGACGATATCGAGCTGCGGCGCATCCGCATCACCAATCGCTCCAAACAAGCTCGCCTGATTGACGTAACCAGTTATGCCGAAGTGGTTATTGCACCTGCGGCGGCAGATGCATTGCATCCCGCATTTAGTAATTTATTTGTTCAAACTGAAATCCTGCCCGAGCAGCGCGCCATTTTATGCACTCGACGTCCGCGCTCGCCAACAGAAGCTGCGCCCTGTTTATTACATCTGATGATTGTGCACGGTGGCGAGGTCAGTGCAGCGTCTTACGAAACAGATCGATTACGCTTCATTGGCCGCACGCACACCAGCGCTAATCCGCAAACGATGCAGCAATGGTCTGAATTATCTGGAACACAAGGTTCGGTGCTGGATCCCATTGTGGCGATTCGCTATCGCATTAAGCTGGCGCCAGGACAATCGAGCACGCTCAGTATGATTACGGGTGGGGCCGATCATCGCGAAGCGGCATTAGGCTTAATTAACAAATACCAGGATTACTATTCAGCAGATCGCGTGTTTGACATGGCTTGGACACATAGTCATGTGGTACTCAGGCAGCTCAATGCCAACGAGGCCGACTCACAACTGTATGCGCAACTTGCAGGAGCAGTCATTTACGCACAGAGCGCTTTACGCGCTGATAAAGCAGAATTAATCAAAAATCGCCGGGGGCAATCTGGTTTGTGGGGATATGCCATTTCAGGCGATCTGCCCATCGTGCTATTACAAATAAGCGCTGCTGAAAACATCGAGCTGGTACAGCAATTAATACAAGCACATGCCTATTGGCGCTTAAAAGGTCTGACTGTCGATTTGGTCATTTGGAATGAAGATCATGCAGGCTATAGACAGCGCTTGCAGGAACAAATCCTCGGTTTAATCGCCTCAGGCATTGAGGCCAGTGTGCTTGATCGACCCGGCGGCATTTTTGTTCGCTCCGCAGAGCATATTTCAAGTGAAGACAGGCTGCTGTTTCAATCCGTCGCTCGTGTTGTACTCATAGACAGCAAAGGCACTTTGGAGGAGCAACTCACCGAGCTAGGCCCGTTGGTATTAAAAATGCCCAAGTTAATTGCAGACAAAATCAATGCGCCACCCGCTGCACGCCTTAATCTGCCTGCCAAGCCAAAGCAAAGTCGATTATTTGACAATGGCGTTGGCGGCTTTTCACAAGATGGCCGCGAATATGTTATCGAATTAAAACCAGAGCAAGTCACACCAGCGCCTTGGGTAAATATTTTAGCCAATCCTCACTTTGGGAGTGTTATTTCAGAGAGCGGCTCAGCTTATACCTGGAGCGAAAATGCACACGAATATCGGCTTACCCCTTGGAGTAATGACGCCGTTAGCGATAGCAGCGGTGAAGCGATTTATTTGCGCGATGAAGAAACAGGCCAAGTTTGGTCACCCACCCCGCTGCCTTGCAAGCGCGAAAGTGATTACACAATTCGGCACGGCTTTGGGTATAGCGTGTTTGAGACGCAAGTAGCCGGGGTTCATTCGCAAATGTGGGTTTACGTTGCGCTCGATGCGCCCATTAAATTCATCGTGCTTAAAGTTCGCAATGACACGCTACAACCTAGGAAACTATCCGCAACGGCCTATATGGAGTGGGTATTGGGTGACTTACGCAGCAAATCTGCGATCCATATTCAGAGCATGATTGATCCGCATTGCGGCGCCTTATGCGCTCGAAACCCCTACAGCACTGAGTTTTCAGATCGAATCGCTTTTTTAGATTGCGATAATGTTAATCGTTTTGTTACAGGCGATAGAACTGAATTTCTTGGCCGAAATGGCTCCTTAAAAAGCCCAGCTGCACTGCAGCGGACTCGATTATCTGGCAAAACAGGGGCGGGGTTTGATCCTTGTGCTGCGATGCAAACGCATTTTGAGCTGGCAGCGGGGCAAGAAAAAGAAATCGTCTTTAGGCTGGGGCTTGGGAAATCAGAAGAAGAAGTCAATCAATTGCTCTCGCGGTTTCGCGGGGTTTTAGCGGCCAAAGAGGCTTTGCTGGCCGTGCAGGCCTATTGGCAAAAAACATTAACGACGGTTCAGGTGCATACACCCGATCAAGGGCTTAATCTTTTAGCCAATGGTTGGTTAATGTATCAAACCTTGGCATGCCGAATTTGGGCACGCAGCGGTGCTTATCAATCAGGAGGTGCATTTGGGTTTCGTGACCAATTGCAAGATGTCATGGCATTGGTTCATGCCGAGCCAGCCATTGTTCGGGCGCATTTATTACTTTGCGCTAGCCGACAATTCAAAGAAGGCGATGTGCAGCATTGGTGGCACCCACCATTAGGCCGTGGCGTAAGAACACGTTGCTCTGATGATTATTTGTGGCTAGCACTGGCAGTGTGCCGTTATGTTGAAAGTAGCGCAGATTTGGCCGTTTTAGCCACCGAAATTCCTTTCTTGGATGGGCGCTTGTTGCACCCAGATGAAGAATCGTATTTCGATTTACCAACCCCTTCAGAACAGCACGCAACGCTGTATCAGCACTGTGTATTGGCTATCGAGCACGGCTTGCGGTTTGGTGAACGCGGCTTGCCTTTGATGGGTTCCGGTGACTGGAACGACGGCATGAATCTGGTCGGCATTCACGGCAAAGGGGAAAGCATCTGGCTAGGATTCTTCTTGTGCGAAGTGTTGCGGCAATTTAGCAAAATAGCCACAGCCTATGGAGATGCCCCGTTTGCTTTGCGATGCGATGAGCAATATACCAAGCTCCATCAAAACCTAGAGGCTCATGGCTGGGATGGTGAATGGTATCGCCGCGCCTACTTTGACGATGGCACGCCACTGGGAAGTCATACAGCAGACGAATGCAAAATTGATTCAATTGCGCAAAGTTGGTCTGTGCTTAGTGGCGCTTACGATGCAAATCGCTCACAAAGCGCGATGGCTGCGCTGGATACTCACCTTGTATGTAGTGATATCGGCGTGATTAAGCTATTCGATCCCCCCTTCAATAGTGGCGAACATAACCCGGGGTATATCCGTGGCTATGTACCGGGTGTGCGCGAAAATGGCGGCCAGTACACGCATGGTGCAATCTGGGCAGCGATGGCGTTTGCTGAGTTAGGAGAGCGAGATCAAGCCTGGAAGCTACTCAATATTATTAATCCGATCCTTCATGCCACTACGCCCGCTGAGGCACGCCGATACAAAGTAGAGCCTTATGTGATTGCGGCTGATGTATATGCACTGCCAAACGATCAAGGCCGAGGTGGTTGGAGCTGGTACACCGGCTCAGCAGGTTGGCTATATCGTTTGATCACTGAATCACTGCTAGGAATAAAGCTTGAAGGCAATCGGCTTACGCTACAGCCTTGCTTACCGGCCGATTGGCCAAGGATCACCATTGATTATCGCTACATGAATACGGTGTACCACCTTGGCATCACTCAAACCCCCGTTTCGTCTGTCCATAATGCTGGCGTGATCACTTTAAGCATTGATGGGGTTTTACAAGAGGAGGCGGTGATGCGTTTAGTTGATGATCAGCAGCCGCATTTATGTCAGTTCTCAATCACGATTGATCAAGGTATTACCAAGATTCAACCGCCCCACAATTAAACAAGGCAGGCCATTATTGGGAGCATAGATGGCCGCTTCCTTACAGATATTACGCAGCAAATACGGCTTGATAAGCCCGCACTGCTTAGCGGCAGGCGGGTTTAGCCCATCTGCCGCCCAACCCCAGCGATTTCGCACTTTTAAGGTCTGCTGTCGATTCATTCACAATGACGCTGAGCGAGGAAAAGCCCCAGGCAGCGAGCTGAGCTCAATGTGCGTATCAAGGGGTTAACAACGAGTCCAAGGTAATGATGAATAAGCGATCATTACTGGGCGTAAAGGGAGGTGATGCGGGGTTTAACGCGGAGGGGATTTTAGCAACTTGCGCTAAAGCAGCTTGTAAGTCAGTTGCTCAGAAGTGCTGCGTTTACAAACGACTGGTCGGCACAAATTGTGCCTAAATCAGGCCTACTCAAGCAAAGACGCACACAAGCGCCAAGCGGGAGGAAGGGATCAGAACTTGCGCGATAAGCCCAAGTAAATGCAATTTCGCGGCCTTTGACGCGTTGCAGCACGTCAATGTCACCTCGGTTTTCGATGACCTAGCCTTTTTGCACAAACTACACATCCAATCTCATCCCTATTGAAATTAGCCCCCCCTAAAAAAGGGAGGCCGTTTCAACTTATGTTTAAGGCTGACCGTTGACTCTCTTCGCTTCCTTGAGGCAATTGGCCTTGGTGTCGCCTGCCAACGCATCACATTTTTCCTTGGCTACGGCATAGGCGGCGTCTTGTTTGTCGGTTACCGCATCCTTACGAACGTCAGTGCTTTTTTCTCGTGCCGTAGTGTTAGCGTCCGAAGTTTTCTCAGCTACTTTTGCGTCTGCTTTAGCGGTTACGTAAGCGCTTTTTGCTTCCTTACGGCACACGTCTTTGGCATTGCCGGAGGCATCATCACATTTTTCCTTAGCGACATCGTATGCTGAATCCGCTTTCGCCATCCGCAACTCGTATCGATACTTGTCGCTAGGGCTGTTTTTCACTTCAAGCTCAGCTTTGGCGACTTTTTCGCGGCCTTTGGCTTCTTCGCTACACACATCCTTAGCGTTGCCTGTCTTCGCCTTGCAAGTAGATTGGTCCGACTTATACATAGCCGAAATACCCTCTTTGGCGGCTTTGTAGTCTGGCTTCGACATCTCGTCACCAATAGCGCTAGTATTTACGCCAAGAAATAATGCAACCGAAAGTGCGGTCAGATTCAACTTGTTCATGGTTATTCCTTTTTAATTAGCAAAAATAAATTTCAGCTGACTTAGAAAAATTGCGGCAGAAAAGAATCATTCGGTCACATCAACCGTAAGCAACCATACGCGGCCCCCGCAAGAGGGCAAGCCACTTGGATTGTTCTTAGCCCGCTGATAACCATACAGAGTGCACCGACCCAAACGGGCCACACGATGATTAACAATATGATTCATCGTGACATATCCACACCCTTACACTGCTTTAAAGCGCAGAATTCAAGTGTTGCTCGTAAGCACTTGCAATGTCTGTACGATTCCGCACATACAATAAAATCGCCACGAACGTCCAATCCCCATCACGGCCTCGAGCGCTCATCAGGAAAGCTCATGCGTGAGCGCAAGGAAAGCCGCTGAGAAATCCAATATTTATTTTTGAATCTGAGTAAGTTACGTAGTAAGAAGATGCAAATCAAAGTCTTGTGTACGGCAGCGCACAGATGCTTGGCACGTTTGCTACTACTTTCTTTTTAGTAACCTCAGTTTCTACACAACTTTCCCGTTAAAAAAACAATGCGAGCCATGAATATAGAAACATGAGGGATGTTGATCTCGATGATTTAATTGATGAAAAGGCGTTCCAGAATGAAAGATTTCCCCATCATTTGCATCGGCGGATCGGCAGGCGGGCTCGATGCCTATATACGGCTATTGAAGAACCTCCCCGTGAATACGGGCGCTGCCTTTGCCATCGTGAATCACATTACAAGGATGCCAACGCGGCTACATGAAGTTCTTCCTTACTACACAACGATGCCGGTTGAGCTCATCACGGAGCGCCTATCAATTGAACCCAACCACCTATATATCATTCCTGAAAATCGAGACTTGCATGTTTGTAATGGCGTGTTTCACCTAAAACCGATCTCAAAGCCACGGGGCTGGCCTGATGTCATCACGGTATTCCTGCGTTCACTCACCTGCTACTGGGATGGCCAGCTCATAGCCGTCATCGTCTCCGGCTATGACGGCGATGGGGCGGAAGCGCTTTGCGGTATTAAAGAAGTAGGCGGCATCACCATTGCACAGAAACTAAGTACGGCAATTCAGCCTGATATGCCGGAAAGTGCAATCAATAGCGGCTGCATTGACTTCGTGCTATCCCCGGAAGATATCGCTAAAGAAATTGTGCGCATTGCGGGCGCATTGAAGCCCAAATGACGCTTGTGCCAAATGCTCATTTCCACAAGCACCTAGCTGCCGCAATCCCCAGAACTAGGAAGCACTGATGGCAGCTATCCTTAAAAAAAGGCTGAAAACTTTAAATGAGAAATGGCCAGAACGGTGATTGAGCCGGGGCTCAATAGCAACAGGAGCCAGCTGAATTAGAGAAGGGGAAGAAGAAAAATACTGGGAAGATGACACTACCGAGCAATTCGGCGGAAGGTCAAAATATAAAAATAGATAATCTGTAGCCTAGCTTAGCGACCATATCGCGTTATAGGCATCAAGTTAGTATTACCATGCCCGTAGCCATTCATTTGCAAGCATTGCATCATTCGTAGGGCGGGTGAAACCCGCCAGACTTTGGCATGAAATGCTATGAAAACGGCGGGTTACACCCGCCCTACGAAAAAATCACCACATGCCATTGGATTAACTTAATACCCTAGGCTTAACAGCTAAACAGCTATATCGCGTAACCCAACATTCTTTTGCACCTAAATATTGGGTTACGCTGGTTTGTCCGCCCAGAATAGGCGAACAAACTAGCTACTAGCCAAGCGCCGAAAACATCACGCCTGCTGGTTTTACTTAAGATGGTAGTAATGGATGGCCCACAATCAGCTCACCATTTCCCTCGGATAAATCCTCACCAGCACAATCCTTGGCCCGTTCATTTTTTTGACCACGGCGTCGAAGTGGTCAAACTGAATCCGCTGGCCTTCCGTGGGCAAATCGCCCAGCTGCTGCATAATCAGGCCGCCTACCGAATCCACGTCGGTGTCTTCAATATCAATGCCTAAGGCGCGCTCTAGGGTAAAGATGGTTAAGCTTCCTTTGCCAATCATAGAGCCATCATCAAGCTTGGACCATTCATTCTGTGCCTGACGAAATTCGTCACGAATCTCGCCCACCAAAGCGCCGAGCAAATTATCTAAGGTGATAAAGCCCAAGGGCTGTCCATCTTGATAAGCCACCACGGCAAAATGCGGCGCGCCGTGCTGGAAGCGTTTAAATAGCTCTGATGCAGATAAACGCGGCGATACGGTTTGCACCGGACGCGCCAATTTATCCAAACGCGCCGGCATCTCACCCTTACGCATGGCAAAGAAAATATCTTTTAGATGGACCACTGATTGCACATGGCCGTTTTCATCCAGCAAGGGATAGCGGCTGTAGCGGTGCTGGACAATTCTATCCAGACTGCTTTCAATATCGGCACTGGCAGATAAAGCCACTGCTTCGCTAAATGGGTGCATTAAATCGGCAACATCCAGATCGCGGAAATCTAGCGCCTGCGCCAATACACGCCAATCGTCTTCAGAATATTGGTCATCGGACTGAGAAGTGCGCAAGATCAGCTTGAGCTCTTCAGAGGAGTAATGGCTATCGTGGCCAGGCGCTACATCCAAGCCCACTTTACGCAGTACCCAGTTGGCGCTGTGATTAAGCGCCCAAATTGCGGGATACATCAGCCAGTAAAAGCAATACAGCGGCACGGCAGTCCATACACTGACTTTACCCGGCATGCGGATCGCCATAGATTTGGGGGCCAGCTCGCCCACCACAATATGCAAATAGGAAATAATAAAAAAGGCAACAGCAAAAGCAATCGTGTGCACCAACGCTTGGTTTACAATACCAAGAGCGCTAAACAAAGGCTCCAGCAGCTGCACAAAGGCAGGCTCGCCAATCCAACCAAGGCCAAGGGATGAGAGGGTAATACCAAGCTGGCAAGCAGAAAGATAAGCATCTAAATCGCCATGCACTTTAACCAAAATACGCCCGCGCCAGCCCATTGTTTTAGCAATGGCTTTTACACGAGTAGAGCGTAATTTAACTAAACCAAACTCTGCGGCCACAAAAAAGCCGTTAAGAAGCACAAGAAGAAAAGCGAGAAGAATCAATAAGATACTACTACCCATATCCGGAGTTTCAAGAAACTCCTATCCTTTTTTGTTGTTGAGTTAATCCATATTATGCAGCAACAAGACCACTTTCGCCTTATTGCCTTGGTAAATGGCAAAATTATGCATCCCCTCAGCAGCCATCGGTCAGGCAAACACCTCAGCCAAATCCACGCTGGACGACTTGCCTAACTTTAGATAATTATTTGCCAGCCATTTCTGCCCCGCCTCCCGCCCCATATTTTTGAGTGTGGCAAAGAATTTTAGATTCACGGTTAATTTAGATTCGGCATCAAATTGTGCTAACTCCGCCTCAATCAAATGAAAATGAGTACGGGCAATATGCCGCTCCAATTTAGACCAGACAAACAATGGCCGACGTGCTTTTAGCCGAGTAAACATTTGCATTTCACGCAAAAAGCCCGATTGAAAGGTGATATCTAAAATTCTGCTCTGAATTTCTTTGACAGAATCAGGCGTGTCATTTAAATATAATGGCTGTAACAAAATCAGCAAAATATCACAGGCATCACACAGATCAAACAATGGAAACACAGCTGGATTAGCCGAATAAGCGCCATCCCAATAAGGCTCGTTATCAATTAATACACTGCGGTACATTGTGGGCAGGCAGGCCGAAGCCAGAATCACATCACTACTCATTTCATTATTTTGGAAAATTCTTAACTTACCCGAATTGGCATGAGTAGTCGCAATAAATAGCTTAACCGGGCTGCTCTTTTGCAAAGCCGCAAAATCAATTTGATGAGTAAGCAAATCACGCAGCGGGTTTAAATCAAAAGGGTTCATCTGGCTGGGTGATAAATAACGTGACCACTGCTGCATCGCCTTGGTCACCGAGCTAACCCCACCCCCGTCACTCTGCCCTAAATCCCCCGGCATACTATTGGCCAGAGCCAGCCAGAACTGATCCAGCGCCAGCCTTGCCCCATTAGCACCGCCATCCATCAAGCCCTGCGCCAGCACCACGGCATTCATCGCCCCTGCACTGGTGCCGCTAACGCCATCAAACTGAATACGTCCGTCTTCAAGCAAAGCATCCAGCACGCCCCAAGTAAATGCCCCATGCGCACCGCCACCTTGCAAAGCAAGATTGATCACTTTCTTAGTCATAGCCAGCCCTTTGCGGTTTAAACCTTGCAAGCACAGGGTTTAAACCGCTAGCGTTTGATGTAGCAAAACCTCCATAACTCATAGCTTAAAGCAGGGAGATTAAATTTATGCTGCAATGCAGCATAACAGGAAATACACTGACAACAACGGCATAAAGTCACTTACAATCAAGGCCATCCAATAAGAGTTCTCTCCCCATGTCATCCATCATTTTGATCGAAGACGAAGCGGCCATTACCGATACGCTACGCTTTGCGCTAGAGCGAGAAGGTTTTGCCGTAAGCTGCTACACGCTTGCACGCGAAGGCGAGGCGGCGATTCAGGCACAAAAACCTGATCTGCTGATTTTAGATATTGGCCTGCCCGACGATAGCGGGCTGGAAGTACTCAAACGGCTGCGCCGCTATAGCGAGCTACCCGTGCTGCTGCTCACCGCCAGAAGCGAGGAATTCGATCGGATTTTAGGGCTGGAATTAGGCGCGGACGATTATGTGCTCAAGCCCTTTAGCCCGCGCGAAGTGGCTGCCCGGGTCAAAGCCATTTTAAAGCGCAGCAGCCTAAGCACGGCCATCAGCCATTCGGCCATCAATAACGGGCTATTCATTCACGATACCCATGCCAAGCGCGTTCAATATGCAGCCCATAATCTCACACTCACGCCATCAGAATACCGCCTGCTGATCACCCTGCTCGCCCATCCCGGCCAAGTATTTAGCCGCTCCCAATTACTGGATGCCCTCGGTGAAGCCGCCGAAGATAGCTTCGAGCGCACCATTGATAGCCATATCAAATGCCTGCGCGCCAAATTGCGTGTAGTGAGGCCCGATCTCGATCCCATCGCCACCCACCGTGGCTTTGGCTATGCGCTGGAGCAGGTTTAATGCGCTTTTCATTGCGGATTTTCTTTGGCTACTTCTTGCTGGTCAGCCTGCTGGCAGCCTATGTGCTCAGCATAGTGAGGGATGAAATCAAGCCCGCAGTGCGCCAATCTAGCGAGGAAGTATTAGTCGATACCGCCAATCTGCTCGCCGAGTTGATCCAGCCAGATTTTGTGACAGGCCGGCTTGATGCGGGCCGCTTTGCCAAAGCGATTAAGCTGTTTGCCGAAAGAAATCCGCAAGCCAAAGTGTGGGGAGTACAACGCGATAAAACCTTTCTGCGCGTGTATGTCACCGATGCCCAAGGCAAGGTGGTGATGGATTCCACCGGCCAAGCGCTGGGGCAGGATTACAGCCAGTGGCGCGATGTTTACCTTACGCTGCGTGGCCAATACGGTGCGCGCAGCTCGCTAGCCGACTCCAAAGATGAGCTATCCACCGTAATGCACGTTGCCGCCCCAATTACCAAGGGCAAAGAGATTGTGGGCGTGCTTACCGTCGCCCGCCCCAATTGGGCCATGCAACCCTTTATTGATCGCAGCGAAAATAAGCTCTGGCGGGCGGGCCTCTTGCTACTGGCCGTTGGTTTAGTCATTGGTGCGCTGTTTTCATGGTGGCTGAGTCGAGGAATTAGCAAACTCACAGACTTTGCACTGGCTGTGAGCGAGGGCCAAACCGTGCCCGTGCCTACCTTTACCGCCAATCGCGAACTGACCACCTTGGCTACGGCACTCGGCACGATGCGTGAACGCTTGGAAGGCAAAGCCTATATAGAAAACTATGTGCACGATCTAACCCACGAGCTGAAATCGCCCCTAGCAGGCATTCGTGGCGCGGCAGAAATTTTATTTGAAGAAGGCTTAGCGCTTAAAGAGAGCGATCACAGCCGTTTTACCGGCCATATCCGCCAAGAAACCGCCCGTATGCAGCAAATTGTCGACCGCCTGCTGCAATTAGCCACCCTAGAAGCACGGCACGGCCTGAAAGACGCCGAGCCAGTGGATGTCGCTAAGCTGCTGGACGAAGTGATCAACGCGCTCAGCCCACAAGCCGGAACAAGACAAATTTTGCACGCACCGTGGCCCAGCGCCATCATCCACGGCGAAGCCTTTTTACTTGCCCAAGCCATCAGAAATCTGCTGCAAAACGCACTGGACTTCACCCCTGAGCAGGGCCAGATCCATATCGAGCTGGCGATTGAAGCGCAAAGCTTGCAAATTGCCATCCACAACCAAGGCGAACCCATCCCCGACTACGCCCTCACCCGCCTATTCGAGCGCTTCTACTCCCTACCCCGCCCTGCCACCGGCCAAAAAAGCACCGGTCTGGGGCTAGCTCTCACTCGCACCATGCTGGAATTACATGGCGGAAGCGTGAGCTTGGCGAATCATGCGGAGGGAGGTGTAGTGGCGAGGGTTTGCTTGCCGTTGGGTTAACTAAATAGCAAAAACCCAAATTTTGAACCACAAAGGGCACGGAGAACACGGAGCTTCACTGAGAACAACAAGGCTGAAGCGGTTTTCTCTGCATCCTAGTTTGTGGTTTACGGTTTAACCCTCTATTAAAGCCCGCCGATAGACCTTGCTAACTAAGAAATTCAATGCAAACAACATAAGCCATGTATTTCTCCGTGGAACTCCGTGCCCTCTGTGTTCTCCGTGGTTCAAGATTTGGGTTTTGCTGCACAACATCACCATCTCCACACAATCTCCACATTCCCCGCATTTTCCCTCCACATCAGCCCCTCAAAATGCCCCCATCACACAAGCGCACTGGGGAATATCATGAAGTTAAAGTGGAAAATCATCACCATCGGCCTGCTGATGTTGGGAATGCTATTTGTTTTAAATCTGGTGCGGCACTTGGTTTTTGAGCGGCAACAACGCGCTCAGGAAGTGCGGCAAGAAATCTCGCAATTTAGCGCTGGGGAACAAACGGTGAAAGGGCCCTTCTTGGTGCTGCCGCTCACCGAAACCACCAGCAAACTGATCGAGCAGACTACGCCGCAAGGCAAAACCAGCTCTTGGGAAGAAAGCACCAGCAGCCGCAATATCATCATCAGCCCCGAGCAGTTCTCGGCCAAGGGGCAATTAGCGGTAGAAAGCCTGAAACGCGGCATTTTTGAAGCACCGATTTACCGCAGCGATTTAATCCTCTCCGGGCGCTTTGCCCTAGCTCCGCTTAGTAGTTACGAGCAACACCCCAGCTCTAACCGTGAAAAAATCAGCAGCCGCTGGGGCAAGCCTTATCTGGTGCTCAGCTTATCGGATGTGCGCGGGATTCAAAATATGGGCGGCACGCTGGCGGCCGATACGCTGAACTTTGAGCCGGGCACCGCTCAGGCGGCAATCAGCATTCACACCCCAGTGAATACGGCAGAAGACAGCGCTGCAGTCGTTGCAGTGGCAGCGCCTGCTCCAGTTGCCAAAACAAATCTCGGCAATGGTGTACATGCCATGATTAAGCTACCTGATTCTGGGCAATCACTGGATTTCAAACTCAATCTTAAACTCAGCGGCAGCACGCAATTGCTGATCGAGCCGGTAGGTAAAGAAAGCCATGTGGCACTTGCTGGTAACTGGCCGCACCCTAGCTTTAGCGGCAACTTTGCGCCAGTAGAGCGCAGCGTAACGGCTCAAGGGTTTAGCGCACGCTGGCAAACCAGCCAGCTGGCTACAGGCGGCGCTCAAACCAGCAAATGCAGCGAATCAGAATGCTCTTCCGCCTCCTTAGGCCTGCGCCTTGTTGATCCTGTAGATAGATACGTCTTAAACGAGCGCACCATTAAATATGCAGAGTTGTTTGTACTGGTGATTTTTGGCGCAGTGTTTTTAATGGCGCTGATGAGACGAATCGAAATCCACCCCGTGCAATACGCTTTAGTCGGCGCGGCCTTAGCCCTGTTTTTCTTGCTGACATTATCGTTATCTGAGCATCTAGGCTTTGCCAAAGCCTATTTGAGCGCTGCTGCGGCATCGGTGTTATTGCTTGGCTATTACGTGAGTTTTGTCTTAGCCGCTTGGCAGCGTGGAATGGGGTTTGCTACAGTTTTAGCCGCGCTATACGGCCTGCTATATGGCATCTTACAATCAGAAGATATGGCGCTACTCATGGGCAGTATCACGCTATTTGGCTTACTCAGCTGCGTAATGATCCTTACCCGTAAAATAGACTGGCAAGCGCTGCGGCCAACAAGTACAGAGACTGTGGCTTAAAAGATTTGGGTGGGCAAAGCGTTTTACCGTGCCCACCCAAGGCTGCCAAAAAACCTACTATAGGTGTCAAGCTAAGCCTATGTCATAGACCGAATCGGCATTTTATAGGATGTACAACGACGTAGTCGTTGCGCACCAAAAAACGGTGCGCAAGAAAAACGACTTGCACACCCTATAAGAATCTTTTTTACTATGTTTTTGTCTTTAGTGATGCGTATAGGGGTGCCAAAGAGTTCTCCACCCCAAAAAATCTATGCATAGGCACACACTCCCTACATCAATCAGCCACCCACCGCAGTCGCCACCATGCCCGGCTTAATACCATCCATTTTTCTAGCCAGCACTTTGGCCCCAGCATTCAGGCCTGCGGTGATTTCTATTAAGCCGCTGCGCTCGTCGCTACTTCCCAACTTCACCTTACTTTGAGCGATTTTGCCGTTTTCCAGGCTGTAAACATAAGGATCGGTTGTGCCGCCCTGCACAGCGCTATTAGGAATAGTGAGCTTTGGCTGCGATTGCCCCAAAGCCAGCTGGCCTTTGGCAAACATGCCGCCGCGTAAAGCGCCGTTGGGGTTTTTCACCGCAATAAAAACAGTAATGGCGCGGGAGTTTTTTTCAACTTCCGGGTTAATACGCTGCACCGTGCCATTAAATACTTTGCCGTTAAATCCATCGACTTGAAACTCTGCCTGCTGCCCTGCCGCTACATGGGCGATTTGGCTGGCGGGCACCGCAACTTGCAGCTCCATGGCAGATAAATCGACGATATTAAACAGCTCGGAATTTTGATCGACCTTTTCACCGGGCTGAATCGAGCGCTTGCTGATCTGCCCACCAATCGGCGCACGCAGCACCATATCGTCCATGGCGTTTTTAGCCACGGCAACCTGTGCTTGCATGGCTTTTAATTTGGCTTGGCTGACGGTTAGGCTGCTGGAGCTGCTATCAAAGGCATTACCAGAAATAAACCCCTGCTTTTGCAAAGTTAGATTCTTGCCGTGGGTTTTTTCAGCCAAGCCCAGCTCAGCCTTGGCCATTTCCAGATTGCTTTGCCGCTCGTTTAATTGCGCCGCAATATTGCTGGCATCAAAGCGCGCCAAGATCTGCCCTGCTTTAACTTCCTCGCCTTCACGCACCAAAACGCTATCAACCTGAGCCGATACTTTAGAGCGCAGCGCAGCATAGTTCACCGCCTGCAAAGCGCCATTAATCAAAATGGATTGATCCAGCGGGCGCAACGACGCCACAGCTAAATCTGCGGCGGCAAATTCAAGTTTGCGCGGCGCTTTATGGTCTTCTGATTTATCCGCTTTGCCCTTACCCTGAGTAAATGCCACGCCACCAATAGCAAGCACAAGGAACAATACGCCCAGGCCAATACTTCTTTTTTTAAACACAGTCATCGCATTTATCCTGATTAAAGAGTTTTGTAGCATGGGCAGCGATGCCCATTGCGGCACAAACGTCTGGCTAAGCCGCGGCCAGCTTCAAAGCCTTGCGCGCTTTACGCTTAACGGCCCAGCCATCCAGATAGGCGTATAAAATCGGCACCACAATCAAGGTGAGCACCGTGGATGAAATCACCCCGCCGATAATTGCCCGGCCCATAGCGGCCTGAGTTTCCCCACCCTCGCCAAAGCCAATGGACATCGGCAACATGCCAAAAATCATGGCTGCGGTGGTCATCAGAATAGGGCGTAAACGCACTTGCCCTGCCTCCAGCAAGGCCTCTCTGACGGCTTGCCCGCTACGTTTGGCCGTGTTAGCAAAATCAACCAGCAAAATCGCATTTTTAACGGCCAGCCCCAGCAACATCATAAAGCCGATCATGGAGAATAAATTGATGGTGGTGCCGGTTAAGAATAAAGCCAGCAAAGCGCCTGTGAGTGAGAATGGCAAAGAAGCCATAATCGCCAAGGGCTGCAAAAAACTGCCAAATTGCGAAGCCAAAACAAAGTAAATAAAGATCACCGCCAAGCCAATTGCAGCTAAGAATGCAGCAAATGCCTCTTGCATCTCGGCCTGCTGGCCCCCTGCACCAAAGTGATAGCCAGGCGGCAATTCGGTTTTATCCAGCAGCGCCTGCACTTCTCCGCTAACCGTGCCGCTAGGACGGCCTTGCACATTGGCATAGAGCGAAATACGGCGTTGCATATCCAGCCGCTTTAACTGCTGGGCACTGCTGCTTGGCTCTAAAGACGCCACCTGACGCAAAGGCACAAGCTTGGGCGATCCATCCGCATTGCTTTTACTGCTACTTAAATATAAATCGCCTAAGTCAGCCGCAGTGCGCCGGTCGGCTTCTGCCAATTGCACTACCACATCATAATTTTGCCCATCACTGGCCAGATAATGACTAATGGTTTCGCCTGAAATCAATGAGCGCAATGCACTACCTATTTGAGCGTTATTCAGGCCCAAATCATTAGCAGCTTCATTATCAATTTTGATCGCCACCGTAGGGGTAAAGGCTTTTTCGCTGCTTTCCAGATCAACCACGCCTGGAATCTTGGCGATTTTCTTCATTAAATCACCCGTGATCTGGGTGAGCTTGCTTGGATCCGGGCCAAATACGGTAATAAAGATCGGCTTCCAGCCGCCCACCGATAGCTGAACGCCCGCCACCCGGCCAACAGTTTCACGAATTTCTTTTTCAATATCTTCTTGCGATCTGCGCTTTTTACGCTCCACCAGCTTGAGCGTTACTTCCGACATATTTTTACTATTTTGCACGCCGACTGCGCTTTGAATTGAAGCAATTTCCTTAAATGCTTTTAAAGAAACTTCAATCTGCTTTGTCTTCGCATCCGTGTAGTCAAGGCTAGAGCCGGTAGGGGTCTCCAGTTGCAAGTTAATCAAGCCTTTATCTTGTTTAGGCTCAAACTCGGTGCCAATCAGGGGCAGTAGAAACAAGCTGGCAATAAATGCGAGCATTGCCCCTGCCAGCACCGTTTTTCTTTTATGCAAAGACCAAGCCAAAAAGCGCCCATAGATATGGTGCAGCTTATCAATCTGGCGCTCAAAAGCAGCCATAAACCGAGCCATCAGCGGCCAGCTTTTAAAGCGATCACCTTCCGGATCGTGCCAAATAGACGACAACATTGGATCAAGCGTAAAGCTGACAAATAAAGAAACTAAAACCGCCACCGTAACGGTAATACCAAACTGAAAGAAAAAGCGCCCGATAATGCCATGCATAAATGCGACGGGTACAAACACGGCCACAATGGCAAAGGTCGTTGCCATGACAGCCAAGCCAATTTCTTCGGTGCCTTCATTCGCAGCGCGAAAATGATCTTTGCCCATACCCAGATGTCGGACGATGTTTTCCCGCACCACAATCGCGTCATCAATCAATAAGCCAATCGATAAGCTCAGCGCCATCAGCGTCAGCATATTCAAAGAAAAACCGCAGGCGTGCACCACAATAAACGTGGCAATCACGGAGATTGGCAGGGTTAAAGCGGTAATCACCGTGCTGCGCCAGGAATGCAAAAACATAAACACGATCAGCGTGGTCAGAATGCCGCCTTCCAGAATCGTAGTTTTGGTTTGGTTCAGCGCGCTTCTGATTTCATCAGAATTGGCCTGCACAATGGTCAGCTCGGCGCCTGCTGGCAAGGAAGATTGCATCTTCTCTACTACCGCTTTTACCCCATCGCCCAGCTCTACAATATTGGAGCCCTGAATAGGGAAAATATCCAAGCTGATAACCGATTGACCATCAAGGCGCGAGATCGAAGTGCGCTCTTGCTCGCCATCAATCACATCGGCCACTTGCTCCAGATAAACCGGTGTATTGGCTTGGCGCGCCACAATGATTTTGCCAAATTGCTTAGGATCTTTAATCTTGCCCTCAAGGCGTACCAATTGCTCGTGGTTACCATTCACAATGCGCCCGGCAGGCACATCCTGATTGGCTTCACGCACAGCATTAATCACCTGATCCACGCCCAGCCCGTAGCTGCTTAATGCATCACGGCGCAGGCGCAGCTGAATCTGGCGATTCACCAGACCATGGCTATTAATACTCCCCACCCCCGGCGCGGTACGCAAACGCTTCACGACAATCTGCTCAGATAGCATACTCAGCTCACGCAGGCTAAGCGTGCCAGATCGCAGCGCTAGCTGAACGACAGGCTCATCTTCACCGCTAATATCGGCCTTTAACACCAGCGGATCTTTCGCTTCCTTTGGAAACGTGGGCTTAATCAAAGCCACTTTATCGCGGATCTCCTGCAAGCCATTGGCCGAGTTTGCATCCATACGAAACTCTACCGACATAAAGGCCGAGCCTTCACGCGCGGTGGCCCAGATATGCTTTACGCCATTTACGGTATTAATCTGATCTTCTAAGGGCTTGATCAGATCATTTTCAATTGCCTCTGGCGACGCGCCCGGATAACTCAGCTGTACAAACACCTGCGGGCTGGCCACGGGCGGCATCCGCTCCACCGGCAGCAAGCCATACGACGCCATACCCAATACCAGCAGCGCCAACATCACCATCGTCGCAAAGACGGGATGCTTGATACTTACCTTGGTTATCCACATGCAGAGGCTTCTTTCAAAAGAGGTTAAACATTGAGCACCAGAATAATGCCACACAGCCCAGCAGCATATTCTGCTTCAATTTGATGTCATGAGGCTTATAAAGATTGTATTAAATTTGTACTTAATCAATACACCAATCCCATACACAGAGCATGCTTGAGGCGCAGCGTGATTTCTAGCCCCCTAAACCTCAGGCAAAATCCCGCCAGTACTTGAATCCACCCTCGCCTTGCGGTATACCAACTCCTCAAATGCACGAGGTGGATATGCCCAGATTTTTCCTTGATATGCCGCTGGCCGCTGGCCTTGGCTTTAACCTACCAGAAAGTGTTGCCCGCCATGTGCAAGTGCTGCGCTTGCAGCCCGATGACGACATCATTTTATTTAATGGGCAAGGCGGTGAATACGCCGCGCGCGTCACCGAAATGGGCAAGCGCCATGTTAGCGTCGAAGTACTCACATGGGATGAGCAAGATCGGGAGTCTCCGCTTGATCTCACACTAGTTCAGGCGATCTCATCAAGTGATCGTATGGATTACACCATCCAGAAAGCCAGCGAGCTTGGGGTAAGCCGTATTCAGCCGGTGATCTCGGAATACTGCCAGCAGCGCCTTAGTGGCGAGCGCGCCGAAAAGCGCCTCGCCCATTGGCAGGCCATTGCGGTGTCAGCCTGTGAGCAATGCGGGCGTACCCGTGTGCCCACCATTTTGGCCGCCATCAAGTTTGAACAAGCGCTGGCGCAGACAGCCGAACTCAAGCTACTGCTATCGCCCATTGGCGCAATCCAGCAAAGTGAACTACCAGCCAACGCCCGCAGTGCCGCCGTTTTAATCGGCCCGGAAGGTGGGTTTTCGGCGACAGAAGAAGCGCTGGCCGTAACCGCAGGTTACACCCCACTCATCCTTGGCCCCAGAATCTTTCGCACCGAAACAGTAGCGCCGGTGATTTCGGCGATATTGCAAAGCAGATACGGAGATTTGTAAGCGGCCAAATAAGCTGGGCGGGTAAAGCTAGCCATCATGGGCATTAAATACGCCCCCAACGCCTTCCGCCCATGAACAGCAAGCTACAGCGTATAATCCGCCCCTGTCTGTAAAACCCGAACCAAGGCACGCCGATGTCAGCGATGAATAATCGAGCTCTTTATATGCGCATTCTGGGCGAAATTCGCCCTTACTGGAAAGTCGTCTCCGTCTCGGTCATTTGCCTGTCGGTAGCGGCAGCGGTAGATGCGGGCTTAACACTCTTGTTGAAGCCTTTGGTTGATCAAAACTTACAAGCATCGGCCTTGGTACGTAGTCTGGCGTGGATCTTACCCGCGCAGATTTTGGGGCTAGCCCTGCTGCGGCTCATCTCTAACTTTGGCAATGAATACACCACTGCATGGGTTTCCTCCAAGGTTATGCACGACTTACGCGGTAAAATGTTCGCTCGTATGCTGAGCCTGCCCGTGCAGTTTTTTGATCAAACCTCGGTAGGTGTGTTGCTGTCACGCGTTACTTTTGATGTAAACCAAATCATGGATGCGGGCACCAAGGTGCTAACCGTGCTGATTAAAGACTCGCTGCTCTTGGTATTTTTACTAGCGTCGATGCTTTATCTGGATTGGCAGCTCACCCTGCTTTGCCTCATTTTGCTGCCCGGCGTAGCCATTAGCATCAGCGTAGTCGGTAAGCGCCAGCGCCGGCTTTCAAGAGAAACGCAGGCCGCGATGGGTAAGATGACGCAAATCTTAGATGAGAGCTTATCTGGCCAGCGCATTATTAAAATATTCGGTGGATTTTCTTACGAAACAAATCGTTTCGGCCAAACCAATAGCAATGTACGCCGCTTATCAATTAAACAAGCCATTACCTCCAGCACTAACTCAGGCCTGATTATGTTTTTAATCGGGATTACGTTGGCGGTGATTATTTATTACGCCAGCTTGCGTGCTCAAGATGGCGTGCTGACTGCGGGCGCTTTTGTCGCCTTTATGGTGCAAATGATGGCCTTGCAACAGCCCATCAAAAACCTAACCAAAATTAACGAAAGCCTTCATAAAGGCCTTGCTGCCGCTGAATCAGTTTTTGCCATTCTGGATGAAATCCCTGAAGCCAACCAAGGCCAGCATCAGCTCCCCCGTGTGCAGGGGGCGATTTCTCTGCAAAATATTCGCTTTGCTTATAGCGATGATGGCAAGCCAGCGCTAGACGGTATTTCACTGGAAATTCTGCCGGGTGAAACCGTCGCTTTGGTTGGCAGCTCAGGCAGTGGAAAAACCACACTGGCTAATCTGTTACCACGCTTTTATGAGCTGAATGCCGGGCAAATTTTAATCGATCAAGTGCCGCTTGCAGATTACCAGCTGGCTAATTTACGCCAGCAAATTGCACTGGTTTCACAAGATGTGATTCTATTTAACGATAGTGTGATGGCTAATATTGCTTACGGCAGTGAAGTGGATATCGACCGTGTGCGTCAGGCGGCAAGCGCTGCACACGCACTGGAATTTATCGACACCATGCCTGAAGGGATGAACACCCTGCTGGGCGAAAACGGCATGCGCTTATCCGGTGGCCAGCGCCAGCGCCTAGCCATTGCCCGTGCTATTTATAAAGACGCACCGATTTTGATTCTGGACGAAGCCACCAGCGCACTCGATACCGAATCCGAACGCAAGGTTCAGGACGCATTAGAAAACCTGATGCAAGGCCGCAGCACCATCGTGATTGCCCACCGCCTTTCTACCATTGAAAACGCCAACCGCATCGTGGTGATGCAGCAAGGCAAGATCGTAGAAAGCGGCACGCATCAAGCACTGATGGCGGCCAATGGCATCTATAGCAAGATGCACGCGGCACAGTTTGCCAGCGTGTGATAGACGAAAAAAAACGCTAGGTGGCAAGCCGCCCAGCGTATCAATTATTTGTGAATTACACGGTATATAACCGCGAAAACAGGATGCCTCAGAGCCTTATATTAGTCAATTTATTTATTAGTAAACACTAATTTATGTAAATTTTGTCTGGCAATCGCACTAAAGTACGGCTTTTGCACGTTTTTTTCATACCAAACATGCACCGCTACGTTATAAGGTAAGCGCAATTGAAACTGTGCCCACTGGCATTTTTTCGGTAACATCCATTCTTTACTCGGGGGAAACCCATGATTCAAGTCGGCGTTGTAATGGGTAGCAATAGTGACTGGGAAGTCATGCAGCATGCCGCTAAGCAACTAAAAGCCTTTGGTGTGGCATTTGAATGCCGCGTTGTCTCGGCACATCGCACCCCTGATCTCTTGTTTGAGTACGCCGAAACGGCCGCTAGCCGCGGCTTGCAGTGCATTATTGCAGGTGCAGGTGGCGCAGCACATCTGCCAGGAATGATTGCCGCCAAAACCACCATTCCGGTGCTGGGTGTGCCTGTTCCGTCTAAATACCTGCGCGGCGAAGATTCACTGCTTTCCATCGTGCAAATGCCTAAAGGCATTCCGGTTGCTACATTTGCGATTGGCGAAGCAGGCGCTGCTAATGCTGCGCTATTTGCTGTTTCTCTACTTGCGAATGCCATCCCTGAGCTGGCTGCCAAGCTAGCCACATTTCGGACCGAGCAAAAAGAAACCGTACTGGCGATGGTCTTACCCGAACTAGAGGATAGCTCGGAAAAACTGTAGTTTCTAAGCAAGACAAGGCGCGAGCAAAAAATATCGACGCGGCCTATGTTTGATAGGTAAGGAGATATTTTTTGGGAGCAACGCAGTATTGCAACGAAAATACGGTTTTTCGAGATGCCCTAGAATGAAACCCACCAAAGAGCTATTGGCAGAGCTAGAAGAAAAAGGCTTTTTATTCAGCGTTTTTTACCGGGGCGCCCTCTGCTGGGGGCTGCCTTTTGGTTTGCTTTCTTCTTTGGCTATCAGCTTTTTTGCACACACATCATATATCGCCGCCATGATCCAAATCCTGCCTATAGCGCTTATTTTTGGCGCTATCTTTGGCTGGGGCTTATGGGGTGTTGCCCTTTTGCAGGGCGTAAAACAAAGACAAGATAAGGATTGATAAGATGGCCATTAAGCCAATTCTGCCGCCTGCGATGCTTGGCATTCTGGGTGGCGGCCAACTGGGCCGCATGTTTGCCATGGCAGCGAAAACCATGGGCTATGGTGTAACCGTACTCGATCCTGATCCAAGCTCCCCCGCTGCCGAGATCGCCGATGTCCATCTTTGTAAGCCCTATACCGATCCAGAAGCACTCGCCGCACTCGCCCAGCAATGTGCAGCGGTTACCACCGAGTTTGAAAACGTCAACGCAGACAGCATGCGTTGGCTGGCAAGCCAAGGTGTAAAAGTCAGCCCATCGGGTGATTCAGTCGCCATCGCTCAAGACCGGACGAAAGAGAAAAACTTTATCCGTGATGCAGGCCTCGCTACTGCGCCTTTTCTTGTGATCGAGAATTCTGGCGATCTGGAGCAAGACCTCAGCCCCTACCTGCCAGGCATTTTAAAAACAGCGCGAAATGGCTACGACGGCAAGGGCCAAGTGCGAATCAAAAGCTTAGAAGAGGCCCGCTACGCCCTATCCGAGCTAAAGCATCAGCCCTGTGTGCTAGAAAAAATGCTGCCGCTGAAAGCCGAAGTTTCGGTGATTGTGGCCCGCAGTGCTGCCAATGAAATCGCCTGTTTTCCGCCAGCAGAAAACATCCATACCGATGGCGTGTTAGATATCTCCATCGTACCGGCCCGTATCAGCGCAGAAATCACTGAGCGCGCTCGTGCAATGGCCATTCAGCTGGCTGAAAAGCTCGATTACATCGGCGTGATTGCGGTTGAATTCTTTGTGCTGGAAGACGATACGCTGGTCATCAACGAAATGGCACCGCGCCCGCACAATAGCGGCCATTACACGCTGGACGCCACATTGAGCAGCCAGTTTGAGCAGCAAGTACGCACCATGTGCGGCCTCTACCCCGGCAAGCCCGATCTGCACACGCCAGTAGTCATGGTGAATCTGCTGGGAGATGTCTGGCACGATGATGGCAGCGATCCGCACTGGGAAATCATGCTCACTGCGCCGAATACCAAGCTGCACCTCTACGGCAAAAAAGAAGCCCGCGCAGGCCGCAAAATGGGCCATTACAATGTGCTGGCCAGCAATGTGGATGCCGCTTTAGAGCAGGCTTTGGCGCTAAAAGAAACGCTGTAATACAAAACCCAAGTCTTGAACCACGGAGTGAAGGAGAACACGGAGGATCACGGAGAAAACCTTAAAGACAGGCAATAACCATACAAATGAACGGCTCATGCAAAACCTGATGCACCGTTTTATTGCTTGGTGATTGTTATCCCCAAGGTTTTCTCCGTGGAACTCCGTGTTCTCTGGGGCCGAAGTGGTTCAAGACTTGGGTTTAAAAACCTTTGTCAGATCCAAATAAAATAAACCGGAGCAAGAGTGAAATGAATTTAATCAGCGATTTACAAGCACGTGGCCTGATCGCCCAACTGACTGATGGCGATGCGCTAGAAAAACGGCTGGCTGAGAAATCCATTACTCTTTATTGCGGCTTTGACCCCACCGCAGATAGCCTGCACATCGGTAGCTTGGTGCCAATTCTGGTGCTCAAACGCTTCCAGGAAGCGGGCCACAAGCCGATTGCTCTAGTTGGTGGTGCCACCGGCATGATTGGCGACCCTAGCTTTAAAGCCACCGAACGCAAGCTCAACACCCTAGATGTTATCGATAGCTGGGTGGGCAAAATCCGCAAACAAGTTGAGCCTTTCCTCAATTTTGAAGGTAGTAACGCCGCCATTATGGCCAATAACCATGACTGGTTTGGCAAGATGGACGTGCTGACGTTCTTGCGCGATATCGGCAAGCACTTCTCCGTAAACGCCATGATCAAAAAAGAAGCAGTACAACAGCGGATTAACCGCGACGATTCCGGTATTTCTTTCACCGAATTCACCTACAGCCTGCTGCAAGGTTACGACTTTGTAGAGCTGAATAAGCAGCACGGCTGCGAGCTGCAAATTGGCGGCTCTGATCAGTGGGGCAATATCACCGCCGGTACAGACCTCACCCGCCGCATGAATCAGCAGCAGGTGTTTGGCCTGACCCTGCCGCTGGTGACTAAATCGGATGGCACTAAATTTGGTAAAACTGAAAGCGGCACGATTTGGCTGGATGCTAAAAAAACCTCGCCATACAAGTTTTACCAATTCTGGCTGACCACAGCCGATGCAGACGTTTATAAATTCTTACGCTATTTCACCTTCTTAAGTACGACAGAAATTGATGCCATTGAAGCGGCAGATAAAGAAGCCGCTGGCAAACCGGAAGGCCAGCGCATTCTGGCCGAACAAGTGACCACCTTGGTACACGGCAGCGAAGCCGTAGTTGCGGCACAACGCATCAGCCAAAGCTTGTTTTCAGAAGATCAGAACTCACTGACGATCGACGATTTTGAGCAGCTGGCTCTCGATGGCTTGCCGCATATTGAAATCAATAAAGACCAAACCGGCCTACTCGATGCACTCGTTGCTGGCGAGCTAGCCACCTCCAAAAGCCAAGCCCGTGGCTTTATCGAAAGTGGCGCAGTGATTATCAACGGCGCTAAAATCACTGATGTGGCTTATAGCCTGAGCGATGCAGATCGCCGTTACGGTAACTACACCCTGCTGCGCCGTGGTAAGAAAAACCATTGTCTGGTGATTTGGAAGTAAGTACGCAATAGCCACGGTGCAATGCGCCGTGGCTTAACTGGCTGCCTGCCCTGCTTTCCAAGCCTCAAACTCAGAAATCCGTAAGCCATAGCGCGCCAACACGCCTTCGTGCAAGCGGCGTAGCTCTTCCACGATCAAAGCCTGCACACCAGAGCGACTCTCCTCAGCTACTTTTTCAAGCGCAATTTGCTGAATTACTGAAAAAGCATCTGCATTAGGCTGCCTAACTACATCCCTAATCGCCTCTCTAATCACATCCCGCCATGCCAGTCGAATAGGATCTGGCTCGACAAGATTTTGCTTAATCGCCAAATATTCCTGCGTTGATCGCTCGTAAGCCCAAACGTATAAATCACGCAGCAACTCTACCCGCGTCATTTCGTAAAGCCCAAGGGTGGCGCGGCTATAAGCTTGCTCAGGCACATCAAGGAAAGTAAGCGGGCAAAGATTGGCACGAAACAAAGGCAGATTAGCAGCCAAACGCGAGGTGCGTTTATTCACATCGGCAAAAGACTGCAAATACGGCAGTTGCACCATCATAAAAAAGGATTGCTCAAATGGATCATTAATTTGATTCACTTTATCGAGCAAAATATCCAGCGCTTCCTCAATCTGGGCGGAGGCGGATAAAGGCCGATACACGCTTTTGCCAATATCCACCGCATGCTGACGAATCCGGCCTTCATCGGATGGATTAGGCATTAAGTTTTCTGACAATGCGCTATGCAAATTCATCAGCGTATAGCGGTTAAACCCCACACTAGCGATATTCTCGACCAATAATTCAATCGCCGTTTTATGATTCAAAATCATCTGGGTTTCAATCGTACCCTTACCCTGCGCCACTTTGCCCTGCTCGATTAACTCGCGAGTATCAAGGCGGGAATAGGTGTTGCCTTCTAAACGACTCGAAGCCCAAGATAAATCAATCAGCAAGCGATTCAAAATCGCGCGGCTATATGTGCCAGCGGGCGACTCAGCCACCGCCGTTTTACCTATCTTATGCAGCTGTCGCCGTAAAGATTCAGACAAATACCATGATTGATTCGGCTGATAAGCATCTAAAAACTCACGCTGATAGCCTACAGGCTTGCGCGCCTCAACAGGCTGATCAATATAAGCAACAATATCCCGGCTATCGGCCGACAGCGGGATAAAGCTTGGAAAAGTATCCACTTCCCGCACATACACCGCAGCGGCTGCGACTGGGCTCTGATAATGGCGAGCAAAATACCGCCGAGCACGTCCCTCGCCCACCGCCGTCATTTGCTGATCGCTAATTAGCTGGCGAATCCAGCGCTGCGCAGTTCGGCGCGGCACATCTTGGTGCTGCGCCATAAGCTGCGCCAACGTTAAGCCCGCCTGAGATGCTTGAATACTTGTAAGCAGCTTGATTGCAGTAGACATACGAAACCTTTGGCGCAGTTTACTAAACTGCGCCACAATAATGGCGCGGTAAACGACGTAAATGCCGATCAGCGCCATATTGACTGAGCCAGATATAAAAAAACCACAACGAATCGCTGTGGTTTTCTGCATGCTTTTAGTAAGAAAATGACTAGAGTAGCCTAGAAATCAATCGATCCGCCCTAAAGCGTGATAGTCGGGTCAGTAACTTTTTAACCGGTGGCGGATAATCCAGCACGGTTTCCAGCTCGCGGTAATAAGCAATACGCGTAGTATTCTTAGCAATTTCAGCTTTTTCCTGCTGCAATTGCTCTTTTAATTCATGTTTTGGATCATGAATAAGCAAGGCGTTTTCTAAATCTAGACTAAACGCACGCGGGTTTAGATTATTGCCGGTAAGCAGAATATAATCATCATCCACCCAAATGCCTTTCAAATGATAACTATGGCCGGGATCATTCCAAAGCATTAAATTAAGCTGGCCACGGTGAATATCTAATTGATGCAATTTAGCAAAACGACGTAAATGCGTTTCGTATAAGTAGGGCAATGCACCAATCGTTTTAAATGGCTCGCTTTCGGGGATATAAAAATCATTAGCTTTTTTCTCGCCAACAATAATATCAACCTTAACGCCCTTTTGTAGCAAGCGATTGATTTCTTTGATCACCGTACGGGGCAAATTAAAATACGGGGTACAAATTTGCACATGCTGCTTGGCTGCGCCCAACAATTTAATAATCAGCCGATTTAATGAATTACGTTTGCCCACCCCTACAACCGGAGTAATGCCCAAGCCGGATACTTCATCCTGAGCATGATGAGTTGCATATTGAGCCGATTTAAGCCGCTGACGTAATTGTCGAATATCCGGGCTAATTTGTTTTGTGCTAGGGATAGGGTCTAAATCTAAACGATAAACAGCGCTACTATTTAAAAATTCAGTCTGCAAGAAATTAACCATGCTATCAGCTAAAGCAGAATTTTTAATTACCTGATATCGATCATAACGATAGCGATCGCCTACATTCAAATACACATTATTTAAACTGGCACCGCTATACACAACGGTGTCATCAAAAATAAAACCTTTCAAATGCAATACACCAAATAGCTCGCGCGTTTGCACTGGCACGCCATAAATAGGCACATTCAGCTCGTGATCAAATCTAATACGCTGATACCAAGCAGCATTTCCCGCCTGTGCACCTGCACCAATCAGCCCGCGCTGCGCACGATGCCAATCTACAAAAACACGGATATCTAAATCCGGGCAACGTGCACGAGCGGCGTATAAAGCATCTAAGATTTGCGTACCCGCTTCATCTTCCTGCAAATACAGCGCCGTAATATAGATTCGTGTTTGTGCCTTACTAATCAGATCGAGTAATTTCTGGCGAAATGCCTCAGTCGTCAGCAAAGTCTGAAAATGAGCTGGATCTTGTGCAAAACGCGGCAAAGATGCCAAATATGAGCGGTTAGTTTCAAAAAGCATAAATGATCTGCAAAAAGCAGTGTGACCTATCAAGCGGATTGAAGCCTAGTATCTTAGCACTATGCTTTCTAAGAAAGGAGATGTATTAATTGCAATAAAGGCATTGCACAATTTTAAACACACGCGATTACTGACGGGTAATTTGAAAAACATCGCAGAGATAATTAAGGAAATTTTCATCCTCACACATTCCCTTACCCGCAGTATCACTCACTTTGGCCACCGGCTGTCCATTACAAGACACCAGCTTCATCACAATCTGCAGTGGCACTTGGCCGCAATCATTAGATAAGTGAGTGCCAATACCAAAACCGGTACGGGTGCGCGGAGCAAAGTGGCGGTATAAAGCAATCGACTTATCCAAAGTTAAACCATCACTGAAAACTAATTGCTTGGTACCATAATCAATATTCATTTTTTTATAATGGGCAATCACCTTTTCGCCCCATTCAAACGGATCGCCCGAATCGTGGCGTAAGCCATCAAATAGTTTACAAAAATACAAATCAAAATCGCGTAAAAAAGCATCGGTTCCCACCACATCGGTAAGCGCAATACCTAAATCACCACGATACTCCCGCACCCAATGCTCCAGCGCATTGGTCTGAAAATCCCGTAAGCGTGAGCCAAAGCATTGAAATGCCTGCATATATTCATGCGCCATCGTACCAATGGGCGTTACGCCATATTGCATCGCCAATAAAACATTACTCGTACCACGGAAATAGGGTGCAGCCTCTTTGGCCAATAAACCGACCATTTCTGCATGCCAGACTCTGGAAAAACGCCGCCGTGTACCAAAATCAAAAAATACAAAGGGGTTAGCAGGCATGGCCCCAGCAGATAAATGCTTAAGAGTTGCTAATTTAGCCTGCAAACGCTCGCGGCCAATAGCAAATGCGGCTTGTGCAGGAAACTGCCTAAAGTAAATTTCATTCACAATAGATAAAACATAAATCTCAAATAACATGCAATGCAGCATAGGCCCGGCAACACGGATATCTAAATCATCCGGGTGAGCGTCTTGCACTGTAATGTGAATAAAACGCCGCTGCAGCTGGAATAAACGCAAGAAATCAACAAAATCTGATTTGATAAAACGTAACTTAGCTAAATAGGCTAATTCTGGCTCGCTAAAGCGCAAAGAGCATAAATGATCCAGCTGGGCCTCAATTTCACTTTTAAGCAAGGCCAAAGGTAAAGCGGGCGTATTGCGGCATTTAAAAGCGTAAGCAGCTTGAGTCTCGGGCTGATGATGCAATATTTCTTGCATCATCGTAAATTTATAAAGATCGGTATCCAGCAAGGATTCGATCACTGGCGTGCAGCCAAGCATGAAAAGCTCCATTAAATAAACATGCTCTAAGAACTCCCGGTACTCGCAACACTCAATCTCAAAGCAAGCACAGTAAACGACTTTGCCCAGCTCGCGTCAAGCTTGCCAGCCCGCAATAAATCCACCTTATGAGATACACGCATTCACGATAAGCCAACAAAACTTATACATACTACTGTCATGTTTCCCATTTAGCTTGTCAGCTTCTTTATCCTTATTTACTATCTGCTGCGGATTTCTTTATCTTATTAATCAAAAGCTTACAAATACGACAATATCTCTACAACTTCTTACAGCGAGTGGCGCAATGACCCAAACAACCTTTCCTTCTCCCTTGGCTCTTTTGGAACAGGCTTGGGAATATTGCTTAGACACCACTCAGCGCTCAACACTTTTCCTTGATGTCATGCGGGAGCGAGGCAATATTTCGATTGCCCATGCCCAAAATGGCAAACCGCCGCTACTGGCCTTTGACTATGAATTGCTCATTGATGCTCGCAGCTTAGCTACGCCTTGCAACTATATGCTGCTGCGCGTGCTCGCGCCGGTTGGCACGCCTATTGATGACACAAAACGCCCCTATATTATTATTGATCCAAGAGCGGGCCATGGCGCAGGAATAGGTGGCTTTAAAGCCGATTCACAAGTCGGCGTGGCCTTGCGGGCCGGGCACCCCGTTTATTTTGTGGGCTTTTATCCAGACCCGGTTCCCGGCCAGCGTTTACAAGACGTGATGCAGGCCGAGGCCTTATTTATCGAAGAAGTGATCAAGCGCCACCCCAAAGCCAGCGGCAAGCCCTGCATTATTGGCAACTGCCAGGCAGGCTGGGCGGTTGCGGGTCTTGCAGCAATGCGTCCAGAGATTATGGGGCCGATCGTGCTCAATGGCGCGCCACTATCTTACTGGGCAGGCTCGGACGAGCAAAATCCGATGCGCTATGCAGGAGGCGTCAATGGTGGCTCTTGGATGGCCGCACTGAGCGCAGATTTGGGCGGCGGTGTATTTGATGGCGCGCATCTGGTTAAAAACTTTGAAAAGTTAAACCCAGCCAATACGCTATGGGGTAAGCCTTACCATCTGTATGCCAATATCGATACCGAGGCTGCACGCTATTTGGAATTTGAACGCTGGTGGGGCGGGCATTTCCGGATGACAGGCCATGAAATTGAAGCCATCGTTAATCAACTTTTTATTGGCAATAAGCTAGCCAGCGGGCAAATCCAGACACCAGATGGCAGCACTCTCGATTTACGAAAAATCACCGCACCGATTATTGTTTTTGCATCTTGGGGCGACGATATCACGCCTCCGGCGCAGGCTTTAAATTGGATTATCGACCTCTACGGCCACGAAAGCGCCATCGTGAAAGAAGGCCAGATCATTGTGTATTTACTGCATAAAGATGTCGGCCATTTGGGTATTTTTGTCGGTGGCAAAGTGGCGCGTAAAGAGCATGCAGAGCTAGTAAATGTGATGGAGATGGTGGAGTCTTTGCCACCCGGCCTTTACGAAATGGCCATTGATGCCAAGACCGCTGATCTAGCTTATTCAGAGCTGGAGCAAGGTGACTACACCGTTAGTTTCGAAACCAGAAGCATTGAGCAATTACGCCAAGTTGACCCCGGTACTCGTAGCGATGAAGCCATTTTTAGCACAGTGGCGCAAGTTTCTGAAATTAACGATGCCATTTATAAAAATACAATACGCCCTGTTTTGCAGGCGGTGGTGACATCTGAAATGGGCGAATGGTCACGCAAGCTCAATCCGGAGACCTTACAGCGTTACGTGTACTCTGACTTCAATCCACTGATGGCAGGTGTCGCTATTCAGGCAGAGCAAATTCGCCAATATCGCAGCCCTGCATCAGCAAATAATTTTTTTCTGAGCTTGGAAAAACAAGCCTCCGAGCTGATTATCGAATCGCTCAATAATTATCGTGATCTACGCAACGCCACCACCGCCAACTATGTTAAAGCGGTGTACGGCCCACTAGGGCTGGGTGCATTTTTCCCTCCTGCAGCCCCGGTAGAAGAAAAAGTACGCGCTGAAGCTGAGCAGCGCCTGAATACGCTTCGTAGCGAGGCCGAGCCACAATTTGAACAAGGCAGCTTTACCGAAGGCCTCGCTCGGCTATTTGTACTTGCCATGCATCACACCGGCAATATTGAACGACGCTCTTTTTTAATTGGCGACAGTATTAAAGCAAATCTACCTGAGATTGATCCGATTGCGTGGCGACAAGCACTTGAAGAGCAAACCCTGCTCATTACCTTAGATGCAGAGCGCTCGGTGGCGACCTTACCTAAACTCTTAAAAAATCTGACTGAGCGTAAGCGTGCCGTAGAGATCGTCGCTAAAGTCACCATGCTAGCTCCCGAGCTGGAAAACCCCGCCTCCCCCCTCGCCATCAAAGCCAAAGAGCTACTAGGGATAAAAGCCAGCCGCGCTAAACCTGCCGCTAAAAACACCTAAGGGGCAGAATAAATGAGCAGCATCACCTTACAAAATCGCTGTTTTGATGAAATAGAAATCGGCGATTACGCCAGTGTGCAACACACTTTATCGATGCGGGATATTCAGCTTTTTGCCACGGTAGCGGGAGATTTCAACCCAACGCATCTAGAGGCGGCCTTTGCTAATCATGCTGGGTTTAGCGGGGCAACCGCCCCCGGCATGTGGATGGGAGCACAAATATCGGGGCTTTTAGGTAGTCAGCTGCCGGGACCAGGCACCGTTTATGCGGGGCAAAGTTTGCAGTTTCATGCAGCAGCCATTTTAGGAGACACCCTGGAAATCAGTATTACCGTGCGCGAGAAATACCCGGAGGGCCATATCATCAGTTTTGATTGCCAGTGCAGCAATCAGCACGGCCAAACCATGATGACCGGCATTGCTAAGGTCGTTGCACCCACAGAAAAAATTATCCTGACTCGACCTGATGCAGGCCTTGTCAGCGTGCAAACTCATCATGCCTTTGAAACTCTGCTCGAGCGCTGCGACGAGCTACCCGCCTTTACCGTAGCGATCGCCCATCCCTGCGACTTCTCTTCGCTCAAAGCAGCCATTGCAGTGGCAGCACAAAACTTAATGCAGCCGATTCTAGTGGGCCCACGCGCTAAAATCGAAGCCATTGCCACGCAAAATGCTCTGGATATCAGCGCATTCAGAATAGAAGACGTAGCGCATAGCCATGCGGCAGCCAGCCGAGCTGTAGAGCTAGTCACCAGCGGCGAAGCGCACATCCTAATGAAGGGCAGCCTGCATACCGACGAGCTCATGAGCGCCGTCGTTAAAAGCAGCCTGCGTACCGAACGCCGAATCAGCCATGTTTTTATTATGGATGTGCCGACTTACCACAAAACGCTTTTGGTGACCGATGCAGCGATCAATATCTACCCCGACCTGCTGGATAAACTCGACATTTGCCAAAATGCCATCGATTTAGCACACATCTTAGGAATTGCTAAGCCTAAGGTGGCTATTTTGTCTGCGGTAGAAACCATTAATCCTAAAATCCTCTCTACCTTAGAAGCCGCCAGCCTATGCAAAATGGCTGATAGGGGACAAATCACCGGTGCAATTCTGGATGGCCCGCTGGCATTGGATAACGCCATTAGCTATGAATCGGCTCGTATCAAGAAAATCACCTCGATGGTAGCGGGTGACGCGGATATTTTGCTCGTCCCCGATCTAGAGGCAGGCAATATCCTCGCCAAGCAACTCACCTTTATGAGTAATGCCGACGCTGCAGGCATTGTGTTAGGTGCTCGAGTGCCCATTGTGCTGACCAGCCGTGCCGATAACGACCGAACTAAGCTCGCCTCCTGCGTCATTGCCTGCTTAATGGCCAATGCCCGCATTACGCCAACATAGGATTAAAGCAATGACTAAGGCCATTCTGGTTCTGAATGCGGGCTCATCCAGCCTAAAGTTTTCTTTGTTTGAATATGAAGCAGCGAGTGATTTGCATCTGATGGCTAAGGGCCAAGTTGAGGGCATAGGCAATGCACCTCACTTTGTTGCTAAAGATCATCATGAGCAAATCTTGGCGGATGAACATTGGCAAGGAGAAGACAAAGATCATGACCATTGCCTGCGAGCCATTGCCACGCTCTTAAACCAGCACTATCAAGGACTCAAACTACTAGGGGTTGGGCATCGTGTCGTGCATGGTGGCGCACACTATGCGGCCCCTGTACGGCTCACACCCGGCATTATCAACGCACTCGATGCGCTCACGCCTTTGGCCCCACTCCATCAGTCACATAATTTGGCCGCCATTCGCGCAGTTGCAAGCGCTCTGCCCGGTTTACCGCAAATAGCCTGTTTTGATACAGCATTTCACCGCAGCCAAAACCAAATCAATCAGCTATTTGGGCTTCCCTATAGCTGCTACGAGCGCGGCATTCGGCGTTATGGCTTTCATGGTTTGTCGTATGAATACGTCTCGAGCACCCTCAAGCAGCGAGAGCCAGAAATTGCCGCTGGCAAAGTTGTAATCGCCCACTTAGGTAATGGTGCCAGCATGTGCGCCGTGCAAAATGGCAAAAGCGTGGCAAGCAGCATGGGGTTTACAGCATTAGATGGCCTGATGATGGGCACGCGCACCGGCAATCTGGATGCAGGCGTCGTTTTATATTTGCTACAGCAGGAGCAACTTAGCGTTCAGCAAGTAGAAGAGCTACTTTATAAACGCTCCGGCCTGCTCGGGCTATCGGGCATTAGCAGCGATATGCGTGTTCTACTCGATAGCCATGAGCCGCAAGCCGCACTGGCCGTTGATTATTTCGTACATCGCATCAGCAGGGAGCTGGGCTCGCTCGCCGCCAGCATGAATGGCTTGGATGCGCTGGTTTTTACCGCAGGCATAGGCGAAAACAGCGCCATTATCCGCCAGCGAGTGTGTGAGCAAGCACAGTGGTTAGGCATCGATATCGACCCCCATGCCAATGCCGCAAATGAATTCTGTATCAGTGCCATAGATAGCCCCACCACCGTATGGTTGATTCCAAGCAATGAGGAACTCATGATTGCGCGCCATACTCGCACCCAACTCGGCTTGTGATTGGGCAAGCTGCTCGCACAGTACGCCCCTCCCCACACTCAACCATTTAAGGACACAAGATGAACCAACTTAGCATCTCACCGCATGAAACACTGGCAGGGAAAAAAGGCATTATCATCGGCATCGCTAACCAGCACTCCATTGCCTATGGCTGCGCTAAAGCATTTCAGCAAAGAGGTGCCGAGTTAGCCATCACCTATATCAACGAAAAAGGCCGGCCTTTTGTGGAACCTCTGGCTGCCGAGCTAGAAGCCTCGATCTTTCTGCCTATGGATGTGCTGCAAGCAGGGCAAATGGAAGCCGTATTTGAAGAAGTCCGTAAAAAATGGGGCCGCTTGGATTTTGCCATCCACTCAATTGCCTTTGCCCCCAAAGAAGCCCTGCACGGCCGTGTGGTCGATGTCACCGAAGAAGACTTTCATACAGCAATGAAGGTCTCCTGCTACTCCTTTATCGAAATGGCCCGCCTTGCCGAGCCGCTAATGGATAAAGGCGGCACGCTGTTTGCCATGAGCTATTACGGCGCAGAAAAAGTGATCAAAAATTACAATATCATGGGGCCGGTAAAAGCCGCGCTAGAGTCCGTCTGCCGTTATACCGCAGCGGAGCTAGGCCCTAAGGGGATTCGCGTGCACGCTATCTCGCCCGGCCCGCTCAAAACCCGCGCAGCATCAGGCATTGCAGAGTTCGATGAATTACTCGATAAAGCCGCCGCCGAAGCACCTGCCCGCTCACTGGTAAGCATCGAAGATGTAGGAGCCGCCTGCGCAGGCCTTGCATCGGACAGCGCCAAGCTGATTACTGGCGGCACTATTTATATTGATGGTGGTTTTCATATCATGGGCTGATGATCTGCGCCCTGTTCCACGTGAAACGGCTTTGCTGCAATGACAGCAAAGCCGTTTTTGTTTAGCACAAGCGCTATTACAAGGACGTGATTAACGCCCCATTTCTTTCAGGTATTCATTACGAGCCACAACGGCAGTATCCGCAAAATCACTAAATACCCCATCAATTCCCAGACGGAAAAACGCTTTATATTCCGCTTTAGGATCATTTTTAAAATCAGCAGGAATACGGCGCTTTTCATTGCGGAAAGTATAAGCATGCACCATCAAGCCTGCTTTATGCGCGTCGCTAATCAAGGTAGAAGGCGCAATGCTTGAGGCATCTGAGTAATCAACTTTGCCATCGCCATTCACATCCATCACCTTACCATCAGCACCAAGCTGGCCTTTCACCGAAATAATATACGGCTTCCAAGGACCAATACCATCTGCATAGGTTTTGATTTCAGCAAGGCCTGCGGGTGTCAGCATATCGGTAAAAAACCGCTTATCACCCGAAGTATTCCAGTCAAATGGGCGATCATAGGGGTAGGCCAGTGTGACCTTGCCTGTTTTTAAATCAACATCATCACCATCCACCAGCTGAATCAGCTTGGTCTTTAAACCCTTCTCTTTCATATATTTCAAGCTACTTGGCTCAAAGCTTTGCACAAAAATCGGTGCCGTCTTGCTGTTCCAGCCTGCTTTATTAATGATTTCAATGACCTTGTCTTCCAAAGCCAACTTTAAATTTCTGTGGTAAGTCGGATTTTTAGTTTCAGGATAAACCGCGATACTGCGGCTGCTCGTCGATTTGAGCTTGGCCAAATCAATAATCTCTTGAAACGTTGGAATTGCATACTGCCCATTAAATTGCTGTGGACGTGTTGGATCCGTGGTGATTTTAGCGCGCAGCGTTTTGATCTCGGCCAAAGTAAAATCGCTGGCAAACCAACCATCAAACGCTTCGCCGTCTACCGTATCTTTTCGCTTACGATTTGCAAATTCTGAACGGCTAGCCACATCAGTACTACCGCTCAGCTCAGGATCATGACGTGAAATCAACACGCCATCTTTTGTCGAGATCAAATCAGGCTCAATCGCATCCGCGCCCATCTCAATGGCTTTCGCATAAGCCTCAATCGTATGCTCAGGCAAAACACCTGAAGCCCCGCGATGAGCCACCACTAAAGGCTGCTGGCCATCCAGTGTTAATAAAGCAGGCTTTACTGCCTCTGGTGTTGCATCATCACTACCACCACAAGCACTCAAAGCGAGAGCAATACTACAAGCGAAGATCGAAGGTTTTAACATGGCGTGTTGATCTGCAAATAGATAAAACACTCATTTTAGAAACAATTAATTGCATTATTAAGTCATAAAAATGACGTATAGATGAATTTTAAAAAGGATCTAATAAAGCAGCTATATTGCCTATGCCGAAGGCCCAAAGCAGCGGTCATCTGCAACAAAGCCCAGCTAGTATGGTCACTTTTCAACCCGTATTGTTTATAAAAGCAGGTGTTATGGCTGCAAATTTAGTCGGCAATTATGGCTCAGACCAAACAGGAATGATTTGTGGCTATTTATTTCTACCCGGCTTACCAGGCCAGCAAATTGAATCAGAACAAATCAAAGATTATCTAAAGACGGCAAATAGCGAAGCTTCAGAAGAATATTTATGGCTGCATTTTAATCTGACCAATATTGCGGCAGAAAAATGGCTTAAAACCAATCTCTGCCTGTCCGAGCAATTCTTCGAAGCCTTGTATGAAGGCACGCAATCAACCCGTATTGAATACGCCGATCACAGCCTGATTGGTGTAGTGAATGATGTTTTATTTGATTTTGCTTTCAACGCATCAGATACCGCCACCCTATGGATGAGTGCAGACCGGCATGTACTGATTACCGCACGCAGCAAGCCATTACGCTCTATTGATAAGCTTCGCGATCATGTGCGGGCCGGAGAATTGTTTCGCTCCCCCGTGGACCTAATGGTAAATCTCTTACGCGATCAGGCCGATGTCTTAATGACAATCGTGCGGGAAGCTGCGGTAAAAGTAGACAAAGAAGAAGACCGGCTGCTTACCTATCGCCCCAATATCAAACTGGCAGATTTAGGCGCATTACGGCGAGTACTAGTGCGTTTATGCCGTCTATTAGCCCCCGAACCAGCCGCTCTGTTCAGGCTATTAAACAGGCCTCCCGAGTGGATCTCTCCACACGATGTGCAAGATCTACGCCAATCTACTGAGGAGTTTTCAGCGGTTTTAAGTGATATCTCCGCACTGGTAGAGCGCATCAAGCTATTACAAGAAGAAGTAGCCGCCAAAGTAAACGAGCAAACCAATCGCAGCATTTATATTCTTACCGTAGTGACGGTGCTGGCACTGCCAGTCAATATTATTGCCGGCTTAATGGGCATGAACGTGGGAGGCATTCCACTTGCCGAACACCCACATGGCTTTTGGATGATTGTTGCGCTCATCTTTATTTTTTTAATATTCGCCGCAGCTTGGGCTTTTCGCAATAAAGACTAAAAATCATTACGTAATTTCTTTAACCTAAAACCATAAACTCAGCCTTTCGTTGGCACATCAGTTTATGCCAAGCTTTATACGCTTTTCTTATCAAAGGCTTTTTGATCTTTTTTTTATGCATAAATTGGGCGATTAATTCAGCATCATGCAATTTACCAATCGCTGTTTGAGCTTGTTTAAGCGGTATTTGCAATTGATTTACTCTATTAGGCAACCACTTAGCGGCAAGCAACGATAAATAACGCAGCCTCTTAATGGTCAACCGCCGCTCATGCCATTGCTCTAACGTTGGAGATCCATTCTTCGCGGCTTGATTCAGGCAATTCTCATAGTCTTTCGCTTGCGATTTAATCCGCCGCTTCAAAAGCAAAGGGCCGCAAGCCGATATTCTCAAACGACATTGCTGCAAAGAAATATGAGCAAGCTGCGCAAAATCAGGCCCCGCTAAGGCGGCTGAAATCGCGGCCAACCCTTCACGATGCGTTACAGCTAATGCCGCTCTTTGCGATGCACTCATCCGCTCACCCACCAAAGAGAGCAACACTTCGGCATCTCGCGTCGGCCCTGTAAATTGAGCCAAGGCCTTCCACGCAGCAAGAATTCTGCCATCCAGCCGCTTTGAGCGCTTAAGCACAATAGGCAACAAAGAGCGCAAACTACGCAATGCCACACGAAAATCATGCAACGCCTCAACATCCTGTCCATTCAGCAATCGCGTACGTGCAGCATCAAGCCGACTTAGCTGCACAGCAATAATCTGCAAAAACTCATTCTTTTTAGGCATAGCTATTCCAACACCCTATGAATATTAATCAGCAACCGCACGGGAAACTCGACACAAGCAAATAACACCATAAAAACATTAACAATGTTGCATCAGCCATCCTGAATTAGCCAATTAAACCCCTAGTTTACTTTCATAGCAAGAACTTGATCCTGAACATTCCCCCTCCATCAACCCAAAGCAAAACATAAGGTTAATACAGCGAGGTCAATCAATCCCAGGCTCACGTACGCTCTAGCTATTGGTGATGTAGATTTTGTAGGTCGGGTTAGCGGCTTTATCGCGTAACCCGACACGCGAACCACAGATGGTTGGTCATTACGCTAGGGCTGCGTTTCCTTCCGCGCAAAGCAAAACCCCCGCCTCTTTCGAGTACGGGGGTTTTGTTTACGGCTTAGGGTGTCTGGCAATGACCTACTTTCACACAGGTAATCTGCACTATCATC
>NZ_JBHTBQ010000003.1:0-40451 GCF_042664895.1 Iodobacter arcticus | reverse complement strand
ATGGGCATGATCCACCTCCGCAAAATAGAACGTTCGTTCACTTTACGCCGCGCGAATGGCTAAATCAAGGGTTCCTGAGCAAGAGACATAATCAGGTAAATTAATACAAAGCGTAAGGATAACTCAGTACTTATCTTAAAGCATTATACTTTAAGCAACATTCAATCTTACTAAGATCACAAGCAACTAAGTGCTTAGGTATACATTAAGCAGCACTTGCCGCTCACCCCGAACGGCGGATGTTGGTTTAATTATGCAGGACAACTTAGATCAATAAAGCCGACGGCAGGCTTGGTATAAACATTTGAATTTGACGGAGAAACGCAGCAGCAAAAGCCATGCTAAAGCATTGCTCAATCCTATCAACTTAGCTTTTACCTTGGCGTGAATCTGCATTTCTTAGGGTGTACGACCACGTAGTCGGAGCGCAGAGAACGGTGCGCAAGAAGAACAACTTGCACACCCTACGCAAAACCAGACTTGGTCCTGTTTTTGGCCTTAAGTTGATAGGATTGGCTAATTGCTCCCCTCACAAATGCTTCCCTGCCTCTCTGCGACTTAATGCCGATAATTGATCGCTCATTTCTACCAAGAAAACACGAATGGCGGCAGGGTCGTGCCATGCGTATTCCCTCAGCGCCCATCCTATGGCTTTCCTAATAAAAAACTCGGTTTCGGGCGCAAGTTGCTTGGCGTAGTTTTGTAAGCGGGCAAGGTCGGTTTCGCCCTTCCAGCCCAGCTGATGCAACATGGCAATGCGTCTGATCCAGAAATCGGGGTGGAGTAGCGCGGCATCCATTTGGCTTTGCTGGGCTTTATCTGCTTTGGCTATCGCGCCTATCACTTTCACCAAGCCATCTACCGTATCCCACCAAGATTTCTGCTGAGCTAGGCCGAGTAAGATGGGGATGTCTGTGCCTGTTAAGACTTTGACATGCCTTGCCAGCAAATCGATGGCGATATATTGGTATTCGCGCTGCGGCAAATTCCACAGGCCTTGTGCCTCTGCGATTAAAGCCTCGGCACTGGCAGGCTTTAGTTCTTTGATCAATGACATGGTCGCGGCACGCCGGGCAGGGGCGGCTACGCCTAAAAATTCAAACTGATCACGCTGATAGGCACGCATGGCTATCGCCGCAGAATCATCAGCAATGGCTTGCATGGCGCTACGGATATGCTCTTGAAAGGAAGTCATTTGGCCTCTTAAATTATTTTTCAGGTCTGGTTTATATACTTGCCAAATCCCCCTGGCCCATATGTATCTTCATAAAATTGATGCACTTGTTCTCCCTTTTGAAAAAGGGGAGCTAAAGGGGATGAGGCATTGCATATCTTTACAAAAAGGCAGCAAACAAAGCTGATTCAAAAGCAAATCCCCCTCAATCCCCCTTTTACAAAGGGGGAAGCTACAACACTGAAGTGCCACCTAAAATTATGTAGATACTTATGCCCCCAGCCCCTTTTTTCAAAATGGGAAGCTGCAGCACTGAAGTGCCACCTAAAATTGTGTAGATACTTATACCCCCAGCCCCTTTTTCAAAAGGGGGCTGAAATCAATATTATTTGTTCTAGGGCCCGGTTTTACCCCCCTTTGAAAAAAAGCGAGGGATGAAATCAATTGTTGTAGTGGTCAAGTTGATAGGGCTGGGTTTTATCCCCCAAACTGCGAAAAAATAAAGGGTGAAATCAATCTTATCCCCTAATAAGGCTAGGTTTTACCCCCTTTTTCAAAAGGGCGATGAAATCAATCTTATTTGTTCTAGGGTCCGGTTTTACCCTCCTTTGAAAAAGGGGGGCCAGGGGGGATTTGTCTTTCAACCACATCAAAAATCACCTGCATAACTTCGTCAAATTCTTGTAAAACTTGTCTGTTATCAAATCGCAATACCAATAGGCCCATTGCCGCCAGCCCCTGATCTCTTTTCTTATCATTTACCTGATGCACAGCTTCAAAGTGCTGAGATCCGTCCAGCTCAATCACCAGACTGGCTGCTGCACAATAAAAATCAACAATAAAACTCGCCAAAGGCTTCTGCCGATAAAACTGCACACCCAACACCTGTTTGCGGCGTAGCCTTGACCAAAGCAATTGTTCCGCATTGGTCATCTGCTTGCGCAAATCTTGGGAAAAAGGTTTCAGGCCAGATTTGTATGGTTGCAAAATCCCCCCTAGCCCCCTTTTTCAAAGGGGGAGATGAAATCATTCTTAATGATATTTAAGTTAACCAAGTCGAGCTTGGCCTTTTTAAAAATAAAAGAAGCAAATCAATTTAGCCTATTCATGGCACTCGCTTTTACCCCCCTTTGAAAAAGGGGGGCCAGGGGGGATTTGCCTTTCAACTGTCGTTATATGGCCCAAAGATATTACTCAGCGTCATCACCAAGTCAGGCTGAACCTTTATAATCCCACCACCACTCATCCCCCGCCCCCTTCTGGAACTCTATGAATCTTCACCCCCTAAATCTGTTTGAGATGCCATTAGCTGGGCCACACATGATCGAGGCCAGCGCGGGGACGGGGAAGACTTGGACGATTACGGGTTTATATACAAGGCTGGTGATTGAGCACGGCTTAAAAGTGCCAGAGATTCTGGTAGTGACCTTTACCGAGGCCGCCACCGCCGAGCTGCGCGATCGCATCCGTGGGCGCCTTGCCGAGGTGTTGGAATCTTTCGAAGGGGAAGAGGCGCTCGATCCGTTTTGTGAGCAGTTACTGATTCAGCACGCCGATCGGCGGCAAGAGGTGATGCGCCGTTTGCAGCGCGCCATTGCCAGCTTGGACGAGGCGGCGATTCATACCATTCACGCATTTTGCCAGCGGGTGCTTATCCAGTCTGCGTTTGAAAGCGGCGCTGATTTTGGTATGGAAATCCTCAGCGATACCGGCCCGGTGCTGGATGAAATTGCCGCAGATTTCTGGCGCGAGCAGGTCTACCCCGCCGATGCGATTTACACCGAATACTTACTCAAAAGCAAAGCCAGCCCAGAGGAATGGCTGCGCGTAGTCTACGGCCATTTAGGCCAGCCGCTGCTGCATACCGTGGAGCTGGGTATGGCGGCCGATACTGCAGAATTAAGCGCCGCCCTGCCCGCTGCTTTTGAGAACTACCGCCAGCTTTGGAACGAGCATTCAGCTGTCATTAAAGAAATGCTGCTAGGGCAGTCGCTCTGCAAAGCCTTAAAGCAAACTAGCTATAAGCCTGAGCAATTAGAAAAAGTCTTTTTACTGATTGATGACCATATCGCAGGCAATGGCGGCTGGCAGGATATCGACAGCAAGGAGCTGATTAAGCTCAGCAGCAGTAAGCTAATCAGCGGCACCGCCAAGGGAAAAACGCCACCCGAGCATGCTTTTTTTGATGCAGTGGAATTGCTGGCCAGCTTAATTAATGACCTGAGCAGCGCTTGCCAGCTACGGCAAAAACAAGGCCTGGCCGAGCTGCGCCGCCGCTGCGATATCGAGTTACCCGAGCGCCTAGCCCGCCGTCAGCAATTATCCTTTAACGATCTTTTGCTGCGCGTGTGGCAAGGCCTGACTGCGGAAGGCGGCGAGCGCTTAGCCATAGCCATGCGCCGCCGCTATAAAGCCGCGCTGATTGATGAGTTTCAGGATACCGACGGTATTCAGTACGATATTTTCTCGCGCGTGTTTGCCGATGGCAGCACGCCGCTGTTTTTGGTTGGCGACCCCAAGCAGGCAATTTATAGCTTTCGCGGCGCGGATATTCACGCCTATCACCAAGCCGAAGCCTTGGTCGATGCCAAGGAAAGCTTGGACACCAATCAGCGCTCGGTGCCCGCTTTAGTCACAGCGGTAAATACCCTGTTTGAGCGGCCTAGCGAGGCTTTTGTTGACCCGCATGTCAGCTTTAGCGCGGTAAAAGCGGCGAGTAAACCTCGACCAGAATTAATTGTTGATGGCGAAAATGACGCTACTGATGAGGAGAGGAAGAGCGCCCCTTTTCGCTTCCAATTTTTGCCCGAGCCTGAAGGCGTATCGGATAAAGGCGTGCAAATCAGCTGGCCCAAAGAAACCGCCAATCATCTGGCAGCCCAAATCACCGCGCAAGAAATCGAAAGGCTGCTGCGCTTGGCAGGGGAAGGCAAAGCCAAGCTAGCAGATAAGCCACTCTCTGGCGGCGATATGGCCGTGCTGGTTCCCGATCGTTTTCGGGCTAAAGCCATGCAGGATGCGCTCACCCAGCTAGGCGTGCCGAGCGTGCTGCGGGTGAGGGATAGCGTTTGGGAATCGCAAGAGGCCGTCGAGCTTTATACCGTGCTTGCCGCCATTAGCGAGCCAGCCAAGCAAGGGCTTGTACGCGCCGCGCTGATTAGCACCCTACTCGGCAACAATGCCGCTACCCTGCTGCGCCTAGAAATCAACGGCTGGGACCAGATTGCGGACGCCTTTGCCCACTGGAAAAAACTCTGGCAAACGCAGGGTTTGATCCCGATGTTTAGAGAATGGCTGGAATACCAAGGCTTGGATGGGCGCAATGTGGCGCAACGCTTACTTTCTTTGAGTGATGGCGAGCGGCGGCTGACTAATCTATTACAGCTGGCCGAGCTATTACAAGCGCACAAAGCCACCGGCCTAGAGCAGCACTTGGCGTGGTTTAGCCGCCAAAATAAAAACGCCGGGGACGAAGCCCTATTGCGCCTAGAAAGCGATGAGGACCGCGTGCGCATCGTTACCCTGCACGCCAGCAAGGGCCTTGAATACCCCATCGTATTCTGCCCGTTCTTATGGGATGGCCGCCTGCTGGGCAAGCACACCGAAGCGGTGCGTTTTCATCAGGATGACAAAGCGTGGCTGGATTTAGGCAGCGATGATTTTGATGAGCATAAAGACAGCGCCAAACGGGAAGCCTTTGAAGAAAAGCTGCGCCTGCTTTACGTGGGCCTGACCCGCGCGAGAAACCGCTGCTATATCGTTTGGGGCAATATCGGCCTAAAAGATGGCCGAGGCTATGCAATTAGCGACGGCCTATCGCAATCGGCCATGGCCTGGCTGCTACATCCCCTCGCTGGTGAGCATAGCGATGTATTAGAAGCGCAAAAAGAACATCTAAAAGCTTACGATCATGAAACCTTGCTGGGTGAAATTACGGCGATGTGCCTGCAGCAGCCAGAAGTCTTTGCCCTGCACGATGCCCCCAGCGCTAGCGGGCCCGGCCTTAAAATTGCCCCTTCCGAGCCGCTAGTATTTAAGCCCTACCTTGGCAAAAAACTCTACCCCACATGGCGGGTCGCCAGCTTTTCTGGCATGACCGCGCATAATCATTCCGAAGGGCCAGATAGGGATAGCGCAAGTAGTGCGCCGGAAGCCGATTCATCCACAGCGCCAGAAGGCCGATCGGTATTTAGCTTCCCCGAAAGAGAAGCCGCCGCCACCGTGGCCGGTACTTGCCTGCACGCTATTTTAGAAGAATGGGATTGGCAAGATGCAGATACGCTGCTCGCCACCACCGGCAAAGCCCTAGAGCACCACGGTATTCCAGAGCATTGGCTAGAAATCGTCAGCCAAATGGTGCAAGACACCGTTTCTGCACGGCTCGATGGTAAGGCGCTGACCTTAGCCAGCATCCCGCCCAAAAACCGCGTGGCAGAAATGGAATTCACCTATAGCGTAAGCCACTGCCAGCCCGAACGCCTGATTGCAGCGCTGCAACATCCATCACTGCCTATCGAGTTTCGCGCCGCCGCCAGCACACTAGATTTCTTTCATATCAACGGCTTTTTAAGAGGCTTTATCGATCTAGTGTTTGAATACGAAAACAGCTATTTCGTGCTGGATTACAAAAGCAATTGGTTAGGTAATAGCGTGGCCGACTACGCCCCCGCTAAACTCATCCCCGCCATGGCCCAGCACCACTATTACTTGCAATACCTGATCTACAGCGCCGCAGTGCGCCGATTTCTGCGCCAGCGCTTACCCAACTTTACTGACGATCAATTCGGCGGTGTGTACTACTTATTTATGCGCGGGCTAGGAAAGCAAGACGGACAAAACGGCGTGTACTTCAGCAGACCAAGTATGGAATTGCTGGATGATATTGAAGTGGCGTTGATGGGGAATGCTGTGAAAACCTAATATCGTCGCCACAGAGAAAACCCAAATCTTAAACCACGGAGGAAAAGGAGAACACGGAGGGCCACGGAGAAAAACATGAGGAATAAGGTTTTCTCCGTGAAACTCCGTGTTCTCCGTGCTCTCTGTGTTTCAAGATTTGGGTTTTATAGCTACCCCGCGTGGGCACAAAAACCTGCCCACCCTACAATTTTTTTAAAGACCCCATGATTTCATTCAACCGCCCTATCGTGATGCTGGATTTTGAAACCACCGGCATCAGCCATTCTGATCGAATCACCGAAGTGGCTGCGCTGCGGATTGTTGACGGGCAGATTACTGATCGCTTTGTATCCTTGGTCAATTGCGGCGTGCGTATTCCCTCCTTTATTACCCAGCTCACCGGCATCAGCCAAGCCATGGTCAACAAGGCTCCGCCTGCCAGCGAGGTGGTTCCGGCGCTGATCGAATTTATCGGCAGCGATCCGCTGTCGGCGCACAACGCCAGCTTTGACGCGAAGTTTCTATTGGCCGAAAGCCAGCGCGTCCATCTATTGCCGCAATACCAAGGCCTGCACTGCACGCTCAAACTATCGCGCCGCTTATTCCCCGGCATGAGTAATTACAAACTCGCCACTTTGGCCGCAAGTTTAGGCATACGCTTTCAAGGCTCCGCCCACAGGGCCGAAGCCGATGCAGAAGTCTCGGCCCATTTGCTGATCCATATTGCCCAGCACTTAGCAAAAACCTGCCAAATGCAGCAGATTGATTTAGCACTGCTGGAAAAGATCAGCAAAACAGTCGCCGCCAAAGTACCTGATTTTTTAAATAAACAGAAAAAAGCCTAATCTCGTCGCCACAGAGAACATAGTGAAAGACAAAACCCAAATCTTGAACCACGGAGGAAAAGGAGAACACGGAGGGCCACGAAGAAAACTCCTCACGCTTTTCTCCGTGAAACTCCGTGTCCTCTGTGCTCTCTGTGGTTAAAGATTTAGGTTTTTTGCAGTTTTTTTATCCGTTTTGCTTCAAGAGCCCCCCATGCCAGACTTTGCCTTTGAATTAAGCCGTAGTTTTGAGCGCCTTTGCGGGCCGCAATCGGATGAGCTGAATGCCACCCTCGCCAAGCTCTGCGCGGCGCTGGCGGCGGGGCATAGTTGTATTAAAACTGCGCCATTCAGCAGCCCCTTAATCGGCAGGCCGGGCGAGTTTAAGCCGCTTACACAGGATAAAGACCGGCTCTATCTCACCCGCTATTGGTGGTATGAATCGCAGCTGGCCAAGCGCCTGCGGCAATTGGCAGGCGAGCGATGCGATGTGGATTTGGCTAAGCTTGCCACGCTGCTGGATGAGCTATTTGCTGCATCCAGCATTCAACCTGATTTGCAAAAAGTAGCGGCAGCGGCAGCAGTGATGCAAAAGCTGACAGTGATTTCCGGCGGGCCTGGCACGGGTAAAACCACCACCGTGCTGCGTATTCTGGCCGCTTTGCAAATCATGGAAGGCAACGCGCTAAGCATTAAAATGGCCGCGCCCACCGGTAAGGCTGCAGCCAGAATGAGTGAATCGGTGCGGGAAAGAAAATCGAGCCTTGCTGTCACGCCCGAAACGCTAGCTGTCATCCCAGAAACCGCTTCCACCCTGCACCGCTTACTGGGGCCGCGCCCTGATGGCAGTTTTAAGCATCATGCCGCTAATCCGCTGGCGCTAGATGTGCTGGTGGTCGATGAAGCTTCAATGATCGATCTGGCCTTAATGGCGCAGCTGGTAGAAGCCCTGCCCGCGCACGCTCGGCTGATTTTACTCGGGGACAAAGATCAGCTGGATGCGGTGGATGCCGGTGCGGTATTTGCCGAGCTGTGCAGCTTAAAATCGCCCAGCGCTGATTTTATTCAAGCGCTCAAAACCACTACAGGGGTGGAAATCGCCAGCAGCAAAGCGCCAGCCAGCAGCATGGGCAATGCCGTAATGACACTAGAGCATAGCCACCGCTTTGCCGCAGGCGGTGGCATTGGCAAGCTGGCAAGCTTGGTGAATTCGGGCGATGCCAAGGGCGCATTGGCGCTACTGCAGCCGGATGATTTATTTGCCGAGGCAGAAGCAGAATTAGGCTGGCAGCCCAATAGTAAAACACTACTCACCCGTTGCGATCTTGGCTACGCGGCTTACTGGCAGGCCGTGCTGGCTGGCGACGTGGACGCCGCTTTTGCTGCCTTCGATACCTTCCGCGTGCTAACTGCCTTACGTGAAGGCCATGCGGGGGTGATGGGGGTGAATCAGCAGTTAGAAGCACACTGGCAAGCCAAAAAATTCATCCCCGAGAATAGCCTCTGGTACGCAGGCCGCCCCATTTTAATCACGCAAAATGATTATGGCGTGCAGCTCTATAACGGCGATATCGGCCTAACGTTTATTGACAACGGCGCACCCCGCGTGGCTTTTAAAGGCGAAGGCAACACCCTGCGCTGGTTCAGCCCCGCCCGCCTGCCCGCCCACGAGACTGCACTGGCCCTCACGGTGCACAAAAGCCAAGGCTCGGAATTTGACGAGGTGATCTTATTGCTGCCAGACCAGCCGCATGAGCTACTCAGCCGTAGCCTGATCTACACCGGCCTCACCCGCGCCAAGAAAAAAGTAGAGATTTGGGGAAGTAATGAAGTGCTGAGCAAAGCCATTGCTAAGCAATCTATTCGGCAAAGCGGGCTGGCGGTGGCGTTGAGGTAGGGCCAAATCCAATCCTATCAACTTAAAGGAATTTGTAGGTTGGGTTAGCCGTCTGCATGCGAGGTTTACCTCGTTCAGCGATATATTGCGTAACCCAACATTCTTTTGCACCTAAATGTTGGGTTACGCTGGTTTATCCGCCCCAATAGGCGAATAAACCAGCTAACCCAACCTACAAAAGCATTATGCCTCGCAGGTTTTCCTTAAGTTGATAGGATTTGCCTTGGCTTTGTTTGGCGCTTTTTTGTAAAGATATGCAGGAAGAGGTTTTGTTTTTAACGCCTCCCGAGCAATAGTTTGTTGCGGTGCGTAACGCCTACGGCGTTTTGCACCCTATGAAATTACAACACCGATTTCACCTTACTCCGGCATTCCATCCACAAAGCACAGCAACTCACCCGGCTGCATTTTGGTCCATGTTTCATTGTCGGTTAGCGGCTGGGTGGCGATGACAGCGACCCGGTCGTTTTGTGTGGTAACTTGCGAAAAATCGACACTCACATCGGTGTCATTCAAATGCGCCAGCGTAAATGGCGCTTTGCGTACCAGGTAGTGCAAATCGGTGCTGCAATGGGCAAATAAAGCTCTGCCATCAGAAAGTAAGAAATTAAATGTGCCAACCGCCATCAGGGGCGTTGCCAACTCCGCCAGTGCTTGTTTCAACACCGGCAAGGGTGGGCAGCTTGCAAAGCGCTGGGCAAGCTCGGATAAAATCCAGCAAAACGCGTGCTCGCTATCGGTGCTGCCAACAGGCAGAAAACGGCTGCCAGCTAGATCTGGCCGCTCTGGCAGATTGCCATTATGCGCAAAAATCCAGTAACGCCCCCATAGCTCGCGGCGAAACGGGTGGGTATTGGCAAGGCTGATCTGCCCTTGCGTGGCCTTGCGAATATGGGCAATCACATTGGTCGATTTAATCGGATAGGCGCGTACCAGATCGGCAATCGGCGAGCTGGCCGATGGCAGATAATCCAGAAACATCCGGCAACCATCACCTTCAAAAAAAGCGATTCCCCAACCATCTGCATGATGGTCAGTCAAGCCACCACGACGGCGAAAGCCTTCGAAAGAAAACATAATATCGGTCGGCACATTGCAATTCATACCGAGTAGCTGGCACATGGGGTAATCCTTTATTCACTAGTACATTGCAGCACATTTACTCGCCTCACAAACACCTTAAACCTGTAGACACAGAGATCAGTGAGAACATGGAGCACACGGAGAAACCCTTAAATAATCAACTGATTAACAAGATTATTCAGTTAACCTTGATAGAGAACTAAACCTTGAACCACAGAGTAAAACGAGGACACAGAGACCACAGAGAAAACCATAGAATCTATCGTTTCCTTTGTGAAACTCTGTGGTTCAAGGTTTTGCTCCCTAAGCTTAAAGCTGAAGCAGTTTTAAGCTTAGGGATAATCAGGTTTTTCTCTATGTGCTCCGTGTGCTCTTTCGGCTCTGTGTCTACAGATCTTTTTGTAGTGAGAGCACTTCTAAACCTCTTAAAACAAAAAACGCCCAAGCGGGCGTTTTTCAAGGATAGAGATTAAAGCTTAATCTATCGTGCTTGAGCCCGCGCCGTGGCTAAAGCCACAATCCACCATCACCACTTCACCCGTCATACCAGTTGAAAGCGACGATAAGAGGAAAGCGGTTACATTGCCGACTTCTTCTTGCGTAACATTGCGCTTCAGCGGTGTGCCTTCGGCTGCTTTTTTCAGTAATGTGCTGAAATTAGCAATACCGGCAGCAGCCAGTGTTTTGATCGGGCCAGCAGAAACCGCATTCACACGAATGGCGCGATCCGGGCCAAGCGCAGCGGCCATATAACGAACATTGGCTTCTAGCGATGCCTTAGCCAAACCCATTACATTGTAGTTAGGAATCGCACGCTCTGCGCCAAGGTAAGTCATGGTAACCAGAGAAGCGCCTTCGCTCAGCATTGGGCGAGCGGCTTTGGCCAGCGCCGCAAAGCTGTAAGAGCTGATGTCATGCGCAATCTGGAATGATTCGCGCGTTACGGCATCAAGGTAATCACCTTTCAGGGCTTCGCGCGGCGCAAAACCAATCGAGTGAACCAAGCCATCGAGCTTATCCCAGTGCTTGCCAAGCTCTACAAATACTTCGGCAATCTGCTCATCGCTTGCTACATCACAGGGCAGAACCAAATCAGTATCGAAATCTTTCGCCAGATCGATAACGCGCTGGCGTAAGTTTTCACTTACATAAGTGAAGGCCAAGATTGCACCTTCACGTTTGGCAGCCTGAGCAATGCCGTAGGCAATAGAGCGGTCTGATAAAAGACCGGTGATCAAGATTTTTTTGCCGGCGAGAAAGCCCATACAAACACCTTTAATATATGTAATTAAGACATAGAGGCCGGATTATAAACGAATCTGCGCCTAGATACGCCAAACTTGTCAATGACAACGATCAATACCTTCTCTTCCCTGCCAATAGGCGGCGTATTGCCCGCCTAAGCATAAGAGAAGCGCTTATTTATACAGCATAGGGCAAATCAAGGATTTCGAGTTTAGGTCCGTCTACCGTGCCCAGATGTAAACCTAGCTCTAAGCTGGCAATTTGGGCAACCACCAGAATTTCCCAGCGGCCTTGATCTGCGGGAGCGGCTAGCATCACCTTACCGCTCGCTTGGCCATTCATTTCACTACTAAATACTTCCTGCCCTGCCTCGGCATGCTCAGTTGCAATACTGGCACGATACATGCGGCGCTTAAGCTTACCCAGATATTGGGTACGCGCCACAATCTCCTGGCCCGGATAGCAGCCCTTGGTAAAGCTCACGCCACCAATCAGCTCCATATTGGCCATTTGCGCGACAAAAGCATCGCTGGTTGCCGCTGTAATCCACGGGCTACCCGCACGAATATCGCTTAAACGCCAAAGTGATTCAGCCACCGGCAATACACCGCTTGCGGCTAATTGCTGCCAAAGCGCCAAAGCCGCATCGCTGGTAATGGCTAATTGGTAACGCTTGCCCGGCAATGCAATCACCGTGCAGTGCTCTTTATGCAGCGTTGCAAAATCGCCTTCTGGTAAATCGCCCAACACTGCTGATAATTTTTCAGCGGCTAAGGGGCCGGCTACACCTAATAAACAAAGCTCGCTACTGGCATCACGCGCCTTGGTTTTAGAGCGCATCACAAACATAGAAAGGCGCTTTTGGATGGCCTCTTGTAGCTCGGCGGCGATTTGCAAGCAGTAATCGTCCCCTTGGCGAAACACCAGAAAACTCGCCAGCATCCGGCCCTTAGGCGTGGAATAGCTGGAGTATTGCGCGGTATTTTCGCCTAAAGCACGAATATCGCTAGAAAGCTGGCCTTGCAAAAAAGGCTCGGTTTCTTCCCCGCTAAAAGCAATAATGCCAAAATCAGCCAACGGGCTCATTACAGCGGCGGTGGCGAATGCTTGCATCTCGCTTGCGCCATCACCCAATTCGCCCTGCGCCAAAAGATCTGTCCAAGCCATGATGTGCCCTGCTGTCTGCTAGTAAAACGCCCATTATAATGACTTTCAGTATTAGCAAGGGCATCAGCTCAGCTGCACAGGCCGCCAAGCTCAAGCAAATAAAGCAAGAAATCATACGATTTATAGCTAGCCCAGTGCTTTTTAAAGCAAATGGCCGCCAAAATACATAAAAAATACGGCCACTGCATTCAAAGCAACTGGCCGTATGGAGTCGAGCACACGGACTAGCAAGTGCTCACAAACATATCGTGCATGGAGTGCGCCTGGCACACCCCATCCGTGCACGTTTCTGTCTTATCAAAAAAGCATCATTTACAACGGCGTTTCAATCATTTCAGTAGGGCTAGGTAGTGCTCCCCCTCTGGCTGCGCTGCCTGAGCTTAAAGTCGGGCTTGTTAAATTGCCGCCTATTCTGATTTGATTAGAAATCACCAACACACCCGCTTTCAGACGGGCCGAAACCGCGCCGTTTAAAGTGCTGCCCCCCGTTTGCACCGCGCCCTGCGCGTTAAATTTGCCCGCTTCCAGCACCATGCTTTGCAGCTGTACAGAGCGATCGCGCATCACCATCTTGCCCTTTAAGGTATCAAAGCGCGTTTGCCCGCCCCGGCCCGCTGGTGTTTCGCCAGCGCGTAGCTGAGCCACTAAATCCAAATTATGCACAGCACCTTCCCGCACTAAAAACTGAGCATCAATTGCTGGATGTGCAAATAATTTTAAGTAGTCTGCTGCGCGATAATTAAACTGCGCCTCTGCATCCATGCGGCCAGAAACAAACGTGGCAGGGCTGAAGATTTTGCTCAGTGGCTCGGTATGAACCCCTTTAGCCACCAGTTGCCCTTGTAAATTCCATTCGGTTTGCTTGGTCAGCTGAGCCTTACCACTTAAAACCCCGCCATATGATTCACCGCGAATATCATCAATCACCAAACCCTCTGGTGAGCCTTCTCCGCTCATATATAACCTTTCGAAAACGATGGGGTAGCCTAGCGGCAACTCCCAGCTGGTGGCTTGCACGGTTAGCCCTACATTATCGCCCTTGGGCTTAAGATGAACTTCAATATGCCCCTGCTTATCCGCCAGCTGCAAATCGGCCATTGCGCCATTTTGGGCAAATTTCATGACCCCATCGATCGGCCCCAGCTCGCCCTGCTCCAGAATTACACTGGCTTTTGTCAGCACAACATCGCCCAAAGTAATGCGATCTTGCTCAAGGGCAGCAAAGCGTTTGGGTAGAGAAAAAGCCAAGGCGGGGCTTAAATGCACGCCTTCAACCTCAACATTTTTTAAGCTTTTGCCATACTTAAACAGATTAAAAAAGTTTAAAGGAATACGAATTTGTTCGATTTTTCCTGCGCCTTCATCAATTTTTATGCCATTTAGCGCAAAAAAAGGCAAAGGTTGGTAGGTAAATTCGATGTTTTCTAGCTGAACTTTCGCCTGTAATAGCGTTGAAAGACGCTTTTCCAGCTGAGGTTTGTAGCTATTTAGCGGCAAGATCAGCGGTAGACTTACAATTAATACAAAGAATAAAAGCAAACAAAACAACAGTGTTCTTGTTTTTTTCATCATAACGTCTCGAATAATTCATACTTTGTGTTGACAGAAAGAGGATCGGATTCTACCATACGGGCCTTCATCGATTCCCTGATAGCTCAGTTGGTAGAGCGACGGACTGTTAATCCGCAGGTCCCTGGTTCGAGTCCAGGTCGGGGAGCCAAGCAATCTTACGATACTAGGCTTCGATGATAAAGTAGGTAGTTTTGTTATTCCCTGATAGCTCAGTTGGTAGAGCGACGGACTGTTAATCCGCAGGTCCCTGGTTCGAGTCCAGGTCGGGGAGCCAATATTTAAAGGTGCTGCTGAAAAGCAGCTTCTTTTTTCTGGGGGACGCATCAAGCTCCTCAGTCATAAAAAACCAAGTTTTATTCCCTGATAGCTCAGTTGGTAGAGCGACGGACTGTTAATCCGCAGGTCCCTGGTTCGAGTCCAGGTCGGGGAGCCAATATTTAAAGGCGTTGCTGAAAAGCAGCTTCTTGGGGAAAGCAGTAGCGCCCCATTATAAAACACCAAGATTTATTCCCTGATAGCTCAGTTGGTAGAGCGACGGACTGTTAATCCGCAGGTCCCTGGTTCGAGTCCAGGTCGGGGAGCCAGTTAAAAAAACCACAGCCTTGGCTGTGGTTTTTTTACGTCTATTTTCCACCAGCCGTGATACTTTAGGCTTTCCTTATCTTCAAATATCACGTCCATGAACCCAAACGAATTCACCGGTCTGCAATTACTGCAAGCCATGGCCGATGGCAAGCTCCCAGAGCCTTCCATTACTCAGACGATGCCCATGAGCATGGTGCATATCAGCGAAGGCTCGGTACGCTTTACAGCACAAGCCGATGAGCGACATTTGAATCCTATGGGCGGCGTACACGGTGGCTTTGCCGCCACCGTGCTTGATTCTGTCACCGCCTGCGCCGTACACAGCATGCTAGAGGCAGGGGCCAGCTACGCCACAGTCGATTTAAATGTAAAAATGGTCAAAGCCATTCCTAAAAACACCAAGCTACTAGCTGAAGGAAAAATTTTGCATATTTCCAAAAGCATTGGTGTTTCGGAAGGATCAATCAAATTAGCCAATGGCACCCTATTGGCGCATGCCACAGCCACCTGCGTGATTCGACGCTAGCGCCCCAATGGCAAATAGCCATCAAAGCGCGTGCTTTCCCCGCCAAATACAAAATCAGGCTTCACCCCAGCCATAAGGGGAGCAATGCGGGGGCGTTTAACAATCACGCGTTTTTTGGCAATGTGTCTTGCGGGCTGCAGCAGCTCGTTGGCGTCCGGATCATCGCCAATCACGGTTTGAAACGCGGCCATTTCTTTTTTAGATTTGGCGCGTTTAGTTGGATCTGGAAACATCGGGTCTAGAAACACCACATCAAACTCGGGTGTGGCGGCAGGAGGATTAAATAAATAGTTAAATGCCTGCCCTGCCAGTAATTTAGCCAGCTCTAGATGCCCATCACCAAAGACCAAGCGCATTCTGCCCACGATCTTGCCAATCGCGGCATCGGCCTGTGCGCGGCGCAAACCATCTAGTAATAAGGCCACAGCCACGGGGGAACGCTCAATCAGCGTGACTTCGCAGCCTAAAGAAGCCAGCACAAAAGCATCCCGGCCAAGGCCTGCTGTGGCATCAAGGACTCTTGGCACGTACTCACCTTTAATCCCGACCGCTTTGGCCACCGGCTGGCCACGGCCTCCGCCAAATTGCCGACGGTGCGCAGCCGCTCCGCCAACAAAATCGACAGCAACCGTGCCTTTTTCGCCAAGCGTCACTAGCTCTAGCCGCTCATTTTGCCAGCAAAGATAATGGGCAGCGCCTGCTGGCAGCTCGCTCCAAAGCGGCAGTCCTAATGCAATAACTGCCTCACAAATTTCAGGGCTGGCCCCTGCTTGCAATAGGCCGATCATACCCAGCCCCCCATCATCAACACGGGTCTGTATTGATACTGCGGTCTGCGCGCAGCGGGGTCTTGGCGATAAAATAAACTCAGTTGTTGATACACGTCGGGATAACTCTCAAGCAATAAATGGGGGGCAGCGAAGAAGGTTTCGCTGCACACAGCCAGACATTCTGCCGGATTTTCTGCCGCATAGAGATCAATTGTGCCAGCTTCGCCCATCGCTGCCTGCCGGCTGATGGCCTGAAACGCCTTAGAAAACACTTTTTTCCAGCGTGCATAGTTCATGCCCTGATGCAGCGGTGGGCAACCATTGGCACTGCCGGAGCGCATATCCAGCTTATGCGCCATTTCATGAATCACCACATTGCTGCTGGGGTGATAAGGCGCTTCAATCACATCCATCATCGATAGCAAGACCGCGCCTTGGTGCCGTGCCTGCCCAGATAAAACACGCATTTCCTGATGTACAAGCCCTATCGAATCGGTATAAAGATCACGACTAATAAAGCGCCCCGGATACAGCACCACCTCCTGCCAATCGTCATAGGCATCAAAGCCCAGATTAAGAATTGGCAGCGTGGCCTGCACCGCTATCAATAGACGCAGCTCGTCATCGATCTCTAAGCCATGCACTGGCGTAATGGTCTTGGTATGCAAAAACCATGCAGCATGATCCTTTAGCAGGGCCAGATCAGCCTCATTCAAGCCACGCAATAAGGGCAGGAGCAGCATCTTTTGCCACAAACTATCTTGCACAGGCTGGCTGGCTAGCAGCCTATTGAGCTTAAGCGATCGTAGCGAGGGAAAGCTCGGTTTGAGACAGATTGCTCGGATTTTTGAGGCGAATAGCTGGCTATTCAACGAAAAAATGCGTGCAATATGGCCAAATCCGGCTTTTCCGCAGTAGATCAGTCTTAAGCCCAACAGGCTGCTTGAATAACGCCGCCGAGTACGCTGACGCAAAAAATTAAACATAGGGCAGATCCAGCGAGGGAGGCATATCAAAAGAGATGGGCATGGTTTTATGCAAATCAAGCGACAACCGTCCCCAAAGATTTTCTCCTTAGCAATATCAGGTAAACTCGCTGCCCTTACTGAATCGATCAGATGACAATGACGCTAAAAGGCCCCTCCCTACTGTTTGGCTTAGTTGCAGCATGCTTACTGGCTATCAACTACCAAAAAAGTCCTGCAGACATGCGTTTTGCGCTTGCAAAGCAGCCACACCTCACCGCCAGCACGCCGCAAATGGAGGTGCAACGCTTACGTGCACCCGTGCCTGCTGCGCATAGCGCCAGCATCATTGCATTGGCTAATGGTGAGCGTATCGCCTTTTGGTTTGGCGGCAGCCGTGAAGGCGCTACCGACGTCAGCGTATGGGCGTCCGTCTATCAAAATGGCCGGTGGATTAAGCCTTGGATTGTGGCAACGCCAGCGCAAAGTTCTAAAGATCAGCTGCGCTATATTAAAAAAGTAGGCAATCCGGTGCCGGTGCTCGATAGTCAGGGGCGTTTGCAGCTGTTTTATGTGTCGGTATCGATGGGTGGCTGGGCGACCAGTACGCTCAATCGTATGGTTTCAACCGACAACGGCCATAGCTGGGGCTCTGCCAGCAAAATCATTACTAGCCCCTTCTTTAATTTATCGACCCTCATTCGCACCCATGCTGTTCAATTGGAAGATGGCGGGTTCTTACTGCCCGCCTATCACGAGCTAGCGCGTAAATTTGGCGAGCTGCTCCAATTTGATAAAGACGGCAAGCTGGTCCGCAAAATCCGTATGAACGCCGAAGGTGAAAACCTGCAACCCGGCATCATTGCTTTAAATGCCACCGACGCCTTTGCCCTGCTCAGAAACAGCGGGCCGTCTCGCCAGCTGATGCTGCAGCAAACGCATGATGGTGGTGCCAGCTGGACACCCATTCAAAATCTGAATGTAAAGAACCCTGATTCAGCGATTGCGGTGGAACGTATGCCGGACGGCAGACTGATCATGGCACATAACCCACGCAGCGATGGCCGCAGTGAGTTAGCGCTCAGCGTATCTGTAGATGGTAAAAACTGGAAAAAAGTAAAAGTGATTGAAGACACCCGAGGCATGGAATTCTCCTATCCCACCCTGCTGGTTAACGACGAAATCATGGATCTGGTCTACACATGGGAGCGCTCTGAAATCCGCCATGTACGCTTTAACCGTGCTTGGCTAGATGGAGCAAAACCATGATTGCATCACTCACAGGATTGCTACTTTGGGGCACAACCGGTGCGGCGCTGGCCTGCTCTGGCTGGAAGAAAAATCGCGTTTTAGTCACCATCGGCGCACTCATTATCCTTGGCTCGCCTTGGCTATTGGGCCTACTGAGCGCCCCTAGCTTGGCAACAGCAGGCTTAGCCTGCGGCTTACTCTTTAAACAAAAACTACGCCCAGCCTTGGCTGGCTGGCTACTTATCAGCGGCTTAGTGCTGTATTCATCGGCCCTAGGGGCTTGGGCCTTTGATGTGTATGCCTTGGGCTATGCACCGCAAGCGCTGCTGATCTGGTGCGCCATCTCGCTAGGCCTCGCTTGGCAGCAGGGCCATAAAGCTTTAGCGCTTGCATGGCTGCTCGCCCTCGCGCTGTTTCCGCTTGGCGTATTAGAAAGCGTCAATCTTTGGGATGCCATGCTAGACCCAATGGCGATGATTACAGGGGCTGTTGCTTTATTACGTTGCTTAAAGAGATAAGGAAAAGGGGCCCCAAGGCCCCTATCAACATCCTCAAGCAAAACCCTCGTAACATGCGTAGGGTGTTTTTCACCCCAGCCCTATCAACTTAGCTATTTGTCATTAATCTACCGTGCAATTACAAATATTGAATCATCGTAGGGCGAGTGAAACCCGCGTATTTTTCAGTATCGCTCGTGGGTTTCACTCGCCCTACAAAACGATTCTTTTCGCCTGAGCATGTTGGGTTACGTCGATTTATCCGCTAAAACCCGCGAATAAACCGTCTAACCCAACCTACGCCCTGATCCCTAAGTTACATCCCTGCCTCAACCAGCATTTCACGCGTCAGCAAGAACACAAAGCCATCGCCGCTTTCGGTATCTAGCCAAACAAAAGGCAGCTCTGGGAAGCTCGTCTCCAGCTCTTCGCGGTTGTGGCCGATTTCTACCACCAGCACGCCCAGCGGATTCAGGAAGCGAGTCGCTTCTTCTAAAATACGGCGGGTAATATCTAAGCCATCTTCGCCACTACCTAGGGCCATTTCTGGCTCATGCAAGTATTCTGGCGGTAGCTCTTCTACCGAATGCGCGTCTACATAGGGCGGGTTAGAAATAATCAGATCGTAGAGCTCGCCTTCAACTGCGCTGAATAAATCTGAATCCATCAAATCAATTCGCTCGCCTAGGCTATATTCCAGCACATTGATTTCTGCCACATCCAGCGCGTCTGGCGACAAATCGAGCGCATCAATCGCCGCATCCGGGAAGGCATCGGCCATCACAATCGCGAGGCAACCCGATCCAGTGCATAGGTCCATCGCGCGGTGAATCAGCTCTGGGTATTCAATCCACGGCGTTAAACCGCCCTCACGAATAATCTCGGCAATAAACGAGCGCGGCACAATGGTGCGCTCATCCACATAAAATTTATATTCGCCCAACCACGCTTCTTTGGTTAGATAAGCCGCAGGCTTACGGGTTTCTACGCGCTCTTTTAATACCGCCAAAACTTGCGTTAATTCTTCTGGCAGTAATTTTGCGTCGTACATGGGCTCTAAACGATCTAATGGCAATTTTAACGTCGCCAAAATGAGATACGCCGCTTCATCCCAAGCGTTATCAGTGCCGTGACCATAAAAAAGCTCGGCGGCATTAAAACGACTCACCGCAAAGCGATGTAAGTCTCGGAGCGTTGATAAATGTTGTGAAGCGTGATCAAACATGGCTGTTTCTCATCAAGTTTTATATGCCGCTAGTTTAACCGATTGGCGGGCTGGCGACCTGCCCCGCGTTTTTCCAGTTGTCAGCTAGGGTATGCAGGGAGGCGAGCTTCGTGTAAATTGGAACGTTGTTCTTATTTTTCGGAAAGAAACACGCATGACATTCGCATCGCTCGGGCTGGCTCCGGAAGTGCTCAAGGCAGTCGCCGAGCAAGGTTATGAACATCCGACGCTGATTCAAGCGCAGGCCATCCCTGTCATTCTGCTAGGCCGTGACGTTCTCGGTGCAGCACAAACAGGCACCGGTAAAACAGCTGCGTTTACTTTACCGATACTCACCAAAATCGCTAAACACGCGAACACCAGCGCCTCCCCTGCTCGCCACCCCATCCGTGTATTAATTCTTACACCGACTCGCGAGCTAGCCGATCAGGTTTCTGAAAGCGTCACCACCTATAGCAAGCACATGCCGCTACGTAGCCATGTGGTATTTGGTGGCATGGATATTAAGGCGCAAATCCCTAAGCTGCGGGAAGGCGTTGAAATCCTAGTCGCAACACCTGGGCGCTTGCTTGATCATATTCAGCAAAAGACGGTTAATTTATCCCAAGTCGAAATCTTGATTCTGGATGAAGCCGATCGCATGCTCGATATGGGTTTTATCCTCGATATTCGCAAGATTTTTGAGCTGTGCACCAGCCGCAAGCAAACACTGCTGTTTTCTGCGACCTTTGCGCCAGAAATCAAAAAGCTAGCCGAAGACTTTATGCACGACCCAGAAGTCATCGAAGTAGCACGCCAGAATTCAGCCAATGAGTCGGTCAAGCAAGAGCTGCATCCGGTAGAAAACAGCCGTAAAAAAGCCCTCGTTGCCCATCTGATCCGCACGCACAATATGAGCCAAGTGATCGTATTTTGCCGCACCAAGATCGGCGCAGAGCAATTAGGCCGCGAGCTAAAACGCGCAGGCTTTTCTGCTGAAGCCATTCATGGTGATCGCACACAGCAATCTCGTTTAGAAACACTGGCGGCATTTAAAGATGGCACGCTTAAAGTATTGGTCGCCACCGATGTAGCCGCTCGCGGCTTAGATATTAACGAGCTACCGTTTGTGATTAACTTTGAGCTGCCCACTAATCCGGAAGACTATGTGCACCGCATTGGCCGCACTGGCCGCGCGGGCGCTACGGGCATCGCTATTTCTTTGGTGGCACCAGAAGAAGAGAAAGCTTACCTTGGCATCCAAAAAATGCTCAAACGTGATCTGCCTTTGATTCCGGTGATTGGCTTCTCTCCGGGCACTACACCCATAGAAGTCACACCGGCACCAAGCCGTGGACGTGAACGCGCTCCAGCACGGGTCACAGCAGAAGCGCCGGTAGCAGCACTCACTCGCAATATGAACACACCGCCAAGCAGCCGTGCCCGCGCACAAAGCTACGACGATATGCCAGATGCGCCATTGTCTAAACTAAAGCGCACACCACAAATTGCCGCATTGTTTTTACCGCCTAAGTATCAAGTCACACAGTAATAAGTTAGCAATGAGCGATTTCTCCCAACGCTGGACCACACGACTACATCAGGGCTTCCCCCTTTTAAAAGCCATGCAAGTTCAGCTATTGGGAGATCAATCCGATTGGCTACTGACTGCTCCCTACGGCACTAATCAAAACGATCACCATAGCGCATTTGGCGGCAGCATCAGCACGCTGGCCACCATTGCGGGCTGGTTGTGGGTATCTGAATTAGCTGGGCCAGACATGAAAGTGGTGATTCAAACCGGCAGTACGAACTTTTTAAGCCCCTTACAGAGCGACCTAGTGGCTAAAGTTTGCCCACCGGACGAGGGCCAAACCGCGCGTTTTTTGCAAACGCTGCAACGTAAAGGGCGAGCCAGAATGGCGCTGGAAATCACCGTTGGTGACACAACAGGTAAGATTGCTGCGCGTTTTAATGCTCAATATGTAGCGGGCTGATATTTCAGATAATGAATGAAACACCGCTCAAGTTTTTAAGTGGTGAGGATCATCTTATTTTTATGAGCAGCCGTACAGTCAGCCACAGTGCAATTGCTGCAGTGGCGTATATCCAATCTAATTTATAAAAATACTGCGCTTTATTCAAGACGGTAATTTAGCCGTGGCCAGAATCATTAATCTGCAATTACGCCCGCTGATTCTGCTTCTTTTTTCCGAGCCCAATCCTGCCGTAATTAAGACTGCATTCGCAATACACGGATTCATCCACGATGAATTACGTTTACCGATGAATCCGCGTCACCCGATAAAAAATCACAATTAAGAATTTTAGCCATGTAATGATCAAAGGAAAAACATTGTTATCTCTTTAGCTTGTTCAGATACTTTTCATTTTAACGCACCCCATTTCGCTTTAATTTGCTTCAGTCTGCCATTATCACTGATTATTTTATATCCCTGCTCAAACTGGCTAAGCGCCCATAAGCCTTTAGGATGCTGGATACTAAAGCCAATAAATACATCTTGTTTCGTACTTGAAAAAATCGTTTCAACCTGCCCCGTTACCCCTGCACTTTTAGCCCAGTAAGTAGGTATTTGTATTTCATTGGCCATCACTAAAGCCGCATCTAAGCTACCACTGGCTAATTGCTTTAAATTAATTTGCTCGCTATTCCCGGCTACAAACACTACCCCGCGCTTAGGCAGGCTACTTGCGCTAGGCGGATATTCGTAGCCATGCACCACCCCAATTTTTGTACCAAGTGCTAATTCTGCTTCATTCTGAGCAGAAACTGGCCGCGATTTATTTTGAAAATAAATAGGGGTAACCGTATAAAGCGGCACAGAAGGAAACTTTACTTTTCCCTCTAATGCAGGCTCCCAAGCCATATTAAAGCAAGCAATCCCTCTTGCTTCCAACACCATATTTTTGCAACGCGTATAGGGTACTACTTTAAGCTTTGCTTCAATCCCTACTGCAGCAAATATAGCCACAATTAATTCATTACTATAACCACTGCCATCTGCACGGGAAAACGGTTCGGCCGCATTTTCTACCATTAAGTCAATCGATGGCCCGGCAAGGCAAGCAGTGCTAAGCACTAGACAAATACCAGCATGAATTAAATACATCACTGTCTCTAATAAATGAACTGATCTAAATTTAGATGACTTCTCTGGCCGGCTTCTGCTCATTAACAACTTTGCCAGACAAGCGAGCCCCCTATCTAAGCCAGTTTCACTATCTAAAACTGCGCAAACTTATTACTGCTACGCTGCAAATGCAATTTCGCAGTCATTAGATCGCTCATTAATTAAACTCAAGACACAACTTACTTAGGCGGCATGCGTCACTTATGCTAAAATTTATTTCAATTATTCTTGTATAGTTGCCTTATGAAAAAACAAACAGCCACACAAATTTTTGAATCTCTTTCATCAGGGATTAGGCTTGATATTTATCGTTTTCTGGTAAGGCGAGGCTTAGAGGGCATGGTTGCTGGCGAGATTGCAGCAGCGCTTGATTTACCGCCTAACAACATATCATTTCATTTAAAGGGAATGACGCATGCCGGGCTGGTTTCAGTTGAGCAAGAAGGCCGTTTTCAGCGTTATCGGGCTAATTTGCCGCTGATGCTCGATTTAATCGCCTATCTTACCGAGGAATGTTGCGCTGGCCAGCCAGAACAATGCGCAGATTTACGACTTGCATCCTGTTGCCCAGAAGCCTTACTGCCTCCATTAGCAAACACAGCTCAAAAATAACGCCGCCGTAGCGGCTGTTATTAAGCAACAATGCCTATTGCCGCCTGCGGCATTATCTATATGCGACCCAGAAGCAATAGAACGACAATAATAATGATTATTATGCCTAAACCACCACTTGGGCCATAACCCCAGCCACTGCTGTGTGGCCAGCTTGGGATGGCACCGATTAGCATCAGGATCAGTACGATCAGTAATATGGTTCCTAAACTCATGATTTTCCCCTCAAAATTTTAATTCAATCCGGCATCAAGGCCGCTGACACACCACCCGCAGATGCCCAATGACTGTCCTGCTGAATGAGGAGGGTATAAATCGCGGCTTTTTTCGACCTGCTGCGTTGCTCGTCGCGGCATCGCCAGATGCAGTTTCCTTGCGCCTTACCGCTCGAAATAATCCATCGATTTATAAGCCCCCCATTCAACTGGACTGACTACTCTCATCTGCGGGAAATAAAACTGCGAGTGCTATTGCTTAAGAAAGCTGATTAAATCTCGGCTAAGCATGTCTTTATCTGTAGCAAATAAGCCATGCGGTGCGCCCTCGTATTCAATCAACTTGGCCTGTGGAATACCCTGAGCAGCCTCTCGGCTAGATATTTCGATGGGTACTGTTTTATCATCGGTGCCATGAATAATGAGGGTGGGCACATTAAATGCACTAAGTTCATCACGAAAATCGGTGCTTGAGAATGACTTCACACATTCAATCGTGGCTCTCAAGCTGGCTTGCATCGCAATACTCTGCATCCATTGCATAAGCTCATCGCTCACCGGCTGGGCAATGATGCCAATACCAAAGAATTTCTTAAAGAATCCGGCAAAAAACTTGGCCCGGTCTGCTTTAATATCTTCAATCATACTGTTAAACATCTCTTGCTCTTCACCGTCGGGGTTATTGCTCCGTTTCAACATAAAGGGCAATACCGAAGAGATCAGCGCTGTTTTCACCACCGATTTACCTTGGTGCCGAGACATATAACGCGCAACTTCCCCCCCTCCCATCGAAAAGCCCACCAGCGTGACATCAACGGCTCCCGTTTGCTGAATAACCGCAGCCAGATCATCCGATAAGGTGTCGTAATCGTAGCCATTCCATGGTTGGGATGAGCGACCAAAGCCGCGGCGATCATAGCTAATAACGCGGTAGCCTGCCTCTACAAGCACCATCGCCTGATCTTCCCAGCTAGCCGATGATAATGGCCAGCCACTCAATAAAATAACAGGCTGACCTGAGCCCCAGTCTTTAACAAAAAGTTCAGTATTATCAGGCGTTGTAATGATATTCATGACGAATAATCCTTTATTGAGGTGAAGAAACGGCAACTCAAACCTAAACACAGGAAATAATCACATTTTGCAAGTACAAACAGCCTGTCACAGGCTGCTTGAATACAAATCAAAAAACACATATTCAATCTGCGCTTATTTAATTCGCATATCATTTTTAACTGATTTCACACCTTTCACGGTTTTAACCAGCTGCACAGCACGATCCGAAGCGGCCTGCGAGCTCACAAATCCACTCAATTGCACAGCGCCTTTAAATGTTTCTACATTGATTTCCATCGACTTCAGAGTAGGCTCGCCAAAAATAGCCGACTTCACTTTACTGGTGATGACGCTATCGTCCAGATACTCACCCGTACCCTCTTGGGTTGGAGTAGATGAACAAGCAGCCACAGACAATAATGCGGTCGCCACAAAAAATGCTGCGAAATACTTGCCTAGGTGTTTCATGGTTAATTCTCCTGAAAAATATAAGAAATACGAAAATATTCGATCTCAGAGCAAACGAGTTATTGCGCCATTGCAATACTGCGCAAGACCTTGCTCATAAAATTGCCTAGCTCAAGGCACCAACATTGGCTCTATTTATCAAGCGCTCGCGGCTTACACACGATCTAATCTACGACGAACAAGCTCTTGATAAATATGTAGCAAGAACAGAGCGCCTAAGCTGGCACGAAAAATAACGATCAAAGAAACCGCCCCCACCAGCGCAATAAACAAGCTGTAAAGATTAAGCCCGCTCATTCCTTGCCAACCTAAGGAGATGAACACCCAGCTACCAATCAGAGCCCCCAACAAACCAAAAATCACATCCAGCACCATCCCTTGGCTTATCGTGTTCAGTATTTTGTTAATGATAAAACCTGCAATCAGCCCAAGCACGATCAAGGGAAAAAGTGACATCCTGCTCTCCGGTACTGGCAATGATAAGAAGGGCTTGCCTAGCGATTCATCAGCCAAGCAAGCCAAGGGCTAAACGAAACTATGGAAGACGCTTAGACGGAACATCTTTATTCAGTGATTCGAATTTCGTAATTTGCAACTCAGCTTCATCTTTTGTGATGCCATAGGATTCCTGGATTTGGCCGGCCAGCTTATCGCGCTTACCAGCAATCACATCCAGATGGTCATCTGTTAAATCGCCCCATTGCTCTTTCACTTTGCCTTTAAATTGCTTCCAGTTGCCTTCGACGATATCCCAATTCATATCAAGCTCCTTTGTGTTTAGGAGGCAAATGGCCTGATGCCATTTCAGCCTCTTGTTACCGTTAACACTTCATCAGCAACATGCCGCCAAGCTGTTCTTGGTGTGCAAGCGGCCAACGACAGAACCAGATTAAACAGATGCATCAACTTGGTCAGTGCGCTGCCGTACATAAGCGCATTTAATCTTTTATATTTCTTACTGGCTAAGAAATAACATCGTCACACCTCAATCATTCTCCCTTTCACAAAAGGCCGCTTCCATCCATCACTAACGCGCTAAAAAAATGATTATGGAATAAAAAATGGTGCTTAAGATCGGTAGCGTACAGACAGCTTTTTGCTTCACACGCATTGTTTATGTCTGAGCACTTGCCCTCTTTAATCAAGCCACCGGGCAAGCTTGCCAGCCGTGGTTTTAATGGCGGCGAGAAAAGCCCGTTTAAACACATCAACACCTCAACGCCACTTTTAACTGCTACTTCTAATGCCCCTCTTTTTTTCTAATGGAGAAACAAGATGTATACACACGCTCACAAACAACTGATTGCCTCTGGCTTGGTCGCAACCTTAACCGTATTCAGCGGCCCTCTTGCTGCAGCCAGCATCCCTCAGGAAATCAGCGATGCCAAACAAGAAACCCAAATCTGGACCACCTATGCCTTAAGTCCTTATTTACGGGCCAACGATCTCAAAGTATCCGTGCATAACGGCAAAGCAGTACTGAGCGGAAAAGTAGATGAAGAGATCAATAAAGACTTAGCCAAGCAAATCGCCTTGGGCGTGAGCGGAATTAAAGAAGTAGATAATCAGATTGTGGTTCAGGCGGATTACGCCCCAGCCAAAGAGGGTGCGAGCCGTAGCTATGGCGAAACAATTGATGATGTAAACATTAGCGCCGCCATTAAATCAAAGTTGATTTGGAGTAAAAACACCGATGGGCTGAGCACAACGGTCGATACACAGGCAGGCAAGGTACGGCTAGCGGGTACGGCAGATAATATAAAATCCAAAACACTGGCCAGCACGCTGGCCATGAACACCCGTGGCGTGGTTTCGGTGGACAATCAGATTCTAGTCAATGGTGAAAAAACCAGCATCGCAAATAGCGTCAAAAACACCGCATCAAATGCAGATCAGAGCATTAGCGATAGTTGGGTTACTGCAAAAGTCATCTCTACATTTCTATATTCCCGCAACGTGCCAAGCACAAATATCTCGGTAAACACACAACATGGCGTAGTAACACTCAGCGGCAAAGTAGCCAGCGGTGCAGAGCGCTCTTTAGCCATCGAGCTGGCAAAAAATGTGCGTGGCGTGAAGCGTGTTGAAGCCAAGGGGCTGATCAGCATTTAAGCGCATTGATTCCCCCTTAAAGGATCACTGGCCCCAGCGGGCTGGCGATCCTTTTTGCGTTTGGCATCCGCAGCCACCGCTGAATCATCTAGCCATATCAGCATGCTGCTTTTTAAGCCTCCCTCTCCACCATTCCCGGCCATTACAAGGACACTCCACATCATGGACAACCCAAACGAACAACTCGCCAGCCAGTTTTTAAAAACCTGCAAGGATGCAGGAGAAAGCGAGAAAAGAGTCATGGAGCGTTTAAAAAACCGCCTGCATATCAGCCATAACACCAATCAAAAATTTGATGACACTTTAACTTTGGGCCAGCGATTGGCCGATAAAATCGCTATTTTTGGCGGCTCATGGACATTTATTCTTATTTTTATAGGCATACTTTTTGTATGGATCATCCTCAACACGCTGATTTTGTCCAATAAATCCTTCGATCCTTACCCTTATGTTTTCCTTAATCTGATTTTATCCATGCTGGCTGCCCTACAAGCCCCTGTCATTATGATGTCGCAAAACCGGCATGCCGCCAAAGATAGAGCCGCGGCCGAGCATGATTACGAAGTGAATTTAAAATCAGAGCTGGAAGTACTCGCCTTGAACAAAAAAATTGATATCTTGCGTGATCAACAATGGTCAGAGCTTGTCTCTATGCAGCAAAAGCAAATAAAGCTACTCACCCAGGTGCTTGAAAAAAACAAAACCTCAGCACCCAAAGGGCCAAATTTTTTATCTGAACAATGAAGCTCACCATAAAAGCGCTTGAGTATAAAACTGACATTTAACCCATGTAAATACTTACAAAAAAACTCACAAAAACTTTACTTTTACCGCAAATTGTTTACGGAAAGTGTTCGGTAAAGAACATAGTATTAGCAAGGAATTCGGTATAACTAAGGGTAAGTACTTCATTCACTTTGCCACGCCCATGCTTTTATCAGCTAGGCGCCAAGCAGGAGCTCCAAATGACAGAACTTCATTTCCCTTGCCAAAACCTTATTCTTGCGGCTCTGCCGGCGGACAGCTATGCCTCTTTAGCCCCGCTATTAGAACTAGTTCACCTGCCCCTTGGCCACGTGCTTTATGAATCTGGCGCGCAAATGCAGCATGTTTATTTTCCGACCAATAGCATTGTTTCCTTGCTTTATGTTTTAGAAAGCGGCGCATCAGCCGAAATCGCCATTGTCGGCAACGAAGGTATTGTAGGAATATCGCTCTTTATGGGCGGTAATAGCACACCTAGTCGTGCTGTTGTTCAAAGCGCAGGTTTTGCCTATCGGCTAGATAAAAAGCAAATTAAAACCGCATTTAATCAAGCAGGTCCCTTGCAACATTTATTGTTGCGTTACACGCAAGCACTGCTCACTCAAATGGCACAAACCGCAGTCTGCAACCGCCATCATTCATTAGATCAGCAACTCTGCCGCTGGCTATTATTAAGCTTGGATCGCCTACCCTCTAATAAGCTGGTCATGACCCAAGAGCTGATTGCCAATATGCTGGGCGTTCGCCGGGAAGGCGTTACAGAAGCTGCGGGTAATTTACAAAAAGCCAAACTAATCGAATACAGCCGTGGCCGTATTAACGTGCTGGATCGTAAAGGCTTAGAAAAAAGATCTTGCGAGTGCTATGCCGTCGTTAAAGCAGAATTTGATCGCCTACTTCCCTGCAGGAATTTGCAAAATACCAGTGCCGCACCAGCAGCCACTGTCTTTTAACCAGCCGCTCTGGCTTAGATTTGTACAGAAGTAAACCTCTGACATTCCCCTTGGCTACTCACGCTGGTTTTTGCCCATAAAAACCAGCAGAGCCCAATCGCAGTAATCCGACTTCCCATTTGCGCCTCAATCGGCACAGCTAAGCCCAAAAGGCTTGCCATTTGTGGGGTGTTTTGCTGCAAAAAAGTAATCAGACTCAGTATCACGCCAAAAGTGGGTCTTAATCAGGGGCTAGGTAAATTCATTCGTAGCAATCACTCCATAAAGCGATCTTTCAATCCACATAAAAAAGGGGCTCAGCGTATGCCAAGCCCCTCTTTTTAAATACAATTGCTTCAAATACGGCGGCCGAACTTTCTCAAGGTAAGGTCAGCTTAATTTGCCAGCGAACTCACCCATCATTCCCGACGGGATGCTGATCTTCTGGAGCAATCTTGTTCCACTTCTAATGTATCCCGCATTAAAAGTGGAGTAAGCAAAGACAAACGCACTATAGAGCATGCGTAATAAAACAAGCTCAATGCGCCAGCTGTAAAAACAAGGGTCAAAATACACAATATCTTCCACCCCAGGCTCTCCCAAGTCAGGTAGACGATCAAAACCGTGCCATACGCAATCGCAAACCATGCCGATAAAATGGCAAGGATTAAAACAAAAAACAATTTTAATAAGCGCGTACGTAATTTCGCCCAAGCCAGAACAACTCGCTCCAGTTTAGATAAAAACCCAGCAAACCTATTTTTGCTGATAAGCAACAGACCAACCGTCAAGCCGATCATCAGCATGGACAGTGATGCATTCACCGCACTTACTTACGACCCAGAATCACTCCCACCAGCAGACCCGTGCCTGCGGCAAGCGCCACCGAGCGCCATGGATTATCTTTTACACAATCCCCAGCCGAGCTCACCATTGCCTTACCCGCACCGACAGCACTTTCCTGCATATCATGTGCCATCAGAAAAACGGTATCAAGCAGCAACATGCCCTGATTGCGTGCCTCATCCGCCTTCTCGCCTGTTAACGATTTAGCCGATTGCAGCAGAGCTTGTGCATCTTTAACCAAGGTGGCTACATCGCTATTAAGTGGCTTTGAATTTGATCCAAACATAATGAATTCCTCAGATGTAAGTGAAACATAAGGCCTAAAAATACAATCAGGCAGCAAGCAAATCCCGCATATCATCAGCGTGCTCTTCCTCTTTCGCCATAATCCCGGCAAGCAAGAGGCTAGTACTTGGATCGGTATCGCCAATGTCTTTGATCATCTGGCGATAAGATTCAATCGCTACCCGCTCAGAAATCAAATTGGCCTTAATCATGGCCAAAATATTGTCTGAATCGTCATACTCGGCGTGGCTGCGGGCAGTGAGGGTATTGGGGTTAAAATCCGGTTTACCATTCAATTGCACAATGCGTGCGGCTAGCAAATCAGCATGGCCTTGTTCCTCTTGTGCATGCAACAGAAACTCCGCCCTGATCGGCCCGTTTTGCAAGCCACTCGCCGTGTAGTAATGCCGCTTGTAGCGCAAAACACAGACTAATTCTGTCGCTAAAGCCGCATTCAGCATCGCCACCACTTGCTGGCGGTTTCCCTGATAACCTGCGGTGACCGCGCCATCAGTAATGTCTTTAGCTGCAGCCCTTATTTCATCAATATCAATACCTGGATAGATATTTGTAATATCACTCATGGTTTTTCTCGATTTAAAAAAGAAACAGAAAAATATGATGTGACTCTGGTTAACGTGGTGTTACCCGGCCAGTATCATCTGAAAGAATAATTTCAACGCGTCGGTTGAGTTGACGGCTATCTGCTGTTTGATTGGAGGCAACAGGGTGAGCCTCTCCATAGCCATGAATAGCAATACGGCCATCAGCGACGCCTAATTCTTGCAAGGCATTACGCACCGCAGTGGCGCGGCGTTCAGACAAGCCTTGGTTGTGCTTAGCGGCCCCAGTACTATCGGTAAAGCCTTCCACGAGGACGGTGCGATTTGGATTTTGCTGTAAAACAGTGGCTAGTTTTTTAGCCGTTTGCATCCCCTCATCATTCAAGCGCGATAGATCTGTGCCAAACAGCACATCGCTTAAAGTGATCACCATGCCACGCTCGGTTTTTTTTGCTTTTAAGCCTGCCAACTGCTGATCAAGCTCTGCGGCATGTGCTTTCGCAGCTTGCGTTTCCAATTTAGCTTGATCTGCCTCATTGGTACGCTGCTCTAACCGCGCTTGATCGCGGGTTTTAGCGCTATCCACAACGCCTGCCTCGCTGGTTTTTTGCTTAGCGACTTCCTGTGTTAGCGCAATTTTCTGCTTTACTACATAAGCTAAATGGTCAATTTCTTGCTCACTACCCTTATTAATCACCGCTTCATTGGCTTTATTTAAAGCGTCCCCTGCCTGCTTCATTTCTAAAGCTGCATAAGTTAATACTGCCGGATCGTTTTGAATCGCCAAATAATCAATCCGTGTTTGATCCAGTAAACCCGTACTTGTCGGCGCTGTGCTGCAAGCAGCAATCAACACGGCAATGGCTAATAAGATAGGTGTAACTATTTTTTTATTCATGATGAAATCCTTGAAACCACGCAAATAAAATACCTTTGCACAGTAAAATGCAATCAACAAAGCAAGATAAACTGATTATTTATTTACGCGATTTAACTCTTCACGCATCACTCTAATATCGTCCTGCAATGCCTGCTCTGCGACTTCTGCCTTACCCGAATTGGCTTTGCTTTGTGCCAGTTTGGCATCAGATTCAGCCTGATTAGCTAAATTGGCAGCTAACTTATAATCTTTGGCGGCCATCGCTTTATGCGCTTGCACCATTTTTTCTCGCGCCATATTCATTTCTACTGGCGCATATTTTGCCCCGCCCGCGCTAGCGGCATTCTCAACTGCAGCATCAGAAACTGCGACATTGGCAGTAGCAGGCGTTTTCATACTGTTACAACCTGCTATAAGCAAGACAGCGCTGACGCCCAAGATCTTGAGCCATTGTTTTGATTTTGTAGGCATGATGTTCCTCTTTAAACTGTGAATGGGTTTTTCCCCACATGTCTCAGTTATAAGCTGATTTTTTCACTTGATCGGTACGCTGACGCACATAGCGCTATTTTTTGTCATGATTAGAAAGCTGTTTAAAAAACATGCTCTAAAGCCATATTCGTCCTTTGCTAAACGTAAAACCAGCACTCTTTTCTTTATTTACTAAGCAAATGCACACTCTGTGCGTTAACGCTCAGACAGTCCTGCTATTTCTAAGCACTATATCCAGCTCAATGCTTTCTTATCTTCCTTACCCGCAGAACGAGCAGAAACAGCTCGGCTTCATGCAAAGCATGCCCTATGTAAAAGTATCGCGGATCAATGAGGGGAAATAGAGGAAAGAGAAACGCTCAGTTTTTTCTTTGCTTAAAAGTAGCCATAGCTGTCTTTGTGTTTGCCTTGCCATTCTTTGAGCATTAAAGGGAGATTGATTCATGCCAACCAACTTGAGTGCGCTTAGCTACAATCGTTTGCTAGCCGCGCTGCCAAGCCAAGATCAACAGCGCTTTTTAGCACGCTGCGAAAGGGTTGAGCTGAAGTTTTCCGACGTGCTCTCCGAGCCTGGCGCGTACATCCGGCACGTTTATTTTCCATTAGAAAGTTTTATTTCTTTATTAGCATCAATGGATGGGCACCCTACATTAGAAGTAGGATTAATCGGCAATGAAGGCATGCTCGGTGCCTCGCTCGCACTGGGAGTGAAGATTTCACCACTGCATGCTTTAGTACAGGGCCAAGGGAGCGTGTTGCGCATGACCGCCGAGGTGTTTTGCGAAGAACTACAACAAAGCACTGCGCTGCAGCATATATTACAACGCTACCTCTATGTGATCATCAAGCAACTGGCGCAAACCGCAACGTGCTCCCGCTTTCATGTGATTGAGGCACGGCTGGCGCGCTGGCTATTAATGACACAAGATCGGGCGCATTCGAATACTTTTCATATTACGCAAAAGTTTATGGCCTATATGCTGGGTGTTCGCCGTGTAGGGGTCACCACGGCCGCCACCACTTTGCAAAATCACAAGCTTATTCGCTATAGCCGTGGTGACATCACCATACTCGACCGGAAAGGCTTAAAAATGGTCGCTTGCCAATGCTATGAAGCCGACAAAGACAGCTACTCAAGCATCATGAACACTATTTAATCCGTATTTTTAATGGCAGGAACATCGGACAAAAGACGATTTAATTCTTTTCTGACTACAGCGTAACACTCACAAACTTGCTGCTCTAACCCCGAGCGATCTAGCACCGCAATATGCCCGCGGCGATAGCTAATATAACCTGCCCGCTGTAATTTTCCGGCCGCCTCTGTCACCCCCACCCGCCGCACACCCAGCATATTGGCGATTAATTCCTGAGTGATAATCAGCTCATTACTCTCTAGGCGATCCAAAGTAAGCAGCAGCCAGCGGCATAGCTGCTGCTCTACCGTATGATGCCGGTTGCACACTGCAGTTTGTGCCATTTGTGTAAGCAACGCTTGGGTGTAGCGCAGTAATAGCCTTTGTAAAGTCGCCCCACGGTTAAACTCTTCTTTTAAAATCTGACGGGGTAAGCGATAAGCGTAGCCCGCTGTTTGCACCACGGCCGAGCTAGATGTGCTATCCCCGCCCATAAATAAGGACACGCCCACCACGCCTTCATTGCCAACCCCGGCCGCTTCTGCGGAAGCCCCTGATTCCATTACATAATGCAGCGAGACGATAGAGGTAGTTGGAAAATAAGCATGCCGCAATTGCTCATCCGGCTCGTAAAGCATGTCACCAAGCCGCATCGCGACCAACTCTAGGTGCGGGGCTAGTAATTCAAGCTCGTCAGCCGGTAAGGCAGCAAGCAAATGATTTTGTTGAAAACTATGAATTGCTGACATAGAGAACCATCGAAAGAAAATGTTTTACTTGGAAGTGAGCTCTACACCAATGCCCCGGTAGCCAATAAAGCGACAGTGCCGATCAAACATGGGTTCTCCACTCACTTGAAACTTTTGCGCCGATCCATCGGGGTGAGCACGACTAAAAACAAAGTCTAAAAAAGGCTGCCGCGCATTGATTGTGTCCTGTAATTTTTTGCGCTCCTCTTCATTCCAGCCTTCTTCTACACTCTCTTCCACATCACTAGCCAGTGCATCAACCCGAATACCCAGCATTTCTAAAACGGGGCCTGATACTTTGGTAAAGTTCATTTGCTCGTCCTGCTCCCAGTACCAGTCAGAGGCAAGCTCGGTCAGGCTGCGATAACGCGCCTCACTTTCACGTAATTCGGCAGTTCGCTCTTCTACTTTGGCCTCCAATATCTTGCTATAACTTTCAAGCTTTTTATATAAAAGCCGCACTTCCAGCAAGTTATGGATGCGTGTTTTAACTTCAACTAAATCAAAAGGCTTACTGATAAAATCTTTGGCGCCTACTTGCAAGGCTCTCAACTTATGGCCTGGCTGTGCAGTAATCACTAGCACGGGCAAATAAGCATCTTCCACATTGGTTTTCAGGCCTTCCATCACTTGAAAACCATCCATCACGGGCATCTGCAAATCAAGCAGAATCAAGTCATAGCGATTTTTTCGGTGCAGCTCACAGACAGAGCTTGGGTCCATTGTTGAGGCAATATTGGAATAACCGGCATCGCTCAATAATTGCTCAAACAAGCTGACATTACTCGCTTGATCATCAACAATCAGAATGCTGGCATTAAGAATCTCGGAATAATGAATCATGATCGTTTTCCTTGTTATTAATCTGAATGGCTTCCGTTTTTACAAAACCCAGAGCAAGATCTAAAGTTTCCATAAATTCATATACCTTGATGGGTTTAGTCAGATAACGGAAAAACCCCGCAGCTAATCCTTTTTCAATATCACGAACCATGGCATTAGCGCTAATTGCCACCACCGGAATATGTGCCGTATTTAGATCTTGAGCCAAAATTTGTAATGCTTCGATACCACTGATTCCCGGCAAATTAATATCCATAAGAATAATGTCTGGCAAAGATGTACGGGCAATCTCAATACCACGCTTACCATCTCGCGCACTCAGTAAGCGAATATCCGGCCTGCGCATCATTAAGCTTTCTACCAACATCAGGTTGGCCGGATTATCCTCCACATAAAGCATGGTATACGTCGCTACCTGTAAAGGAGTCTGTGCCACGAAGGGGTGTTCTTCCAAATGATCGAGCAGCAGCGGCTCATTGACCAAGCTCAATTCAAGCCAAAAAGTGCTTCCTTCGCCAAAGTGGCTTTCTACCCCAATAACGCCGCCCATTAATTCAACCAAGCGCTTACACACGATCAAACCAATGCCGGTTCCTTCTACATGCGCCTCTTGCCCCAAACGATTAAACGGCTGAAACAATTGTGACAGCTGCTCTGGCGCCAGCCCCGCACCGGTATCGCGTAAGCTAATACGAATAGAATTAGGCTGGCTTAAGGTGCATTCAACCACCACCGAGCCGCCTTCTTTATTGTATTTAATCGCATTAGAAAGCAGATTAATCAGTACCTGCTTAAGCCTTGTCTGATCTGCATGCACAAAGTAGGGCAAATTGGCAGATGGAAACGCCACGCTAATGCAACGACCTTTCGCTTGAGGCTCGATCATCGTCTCGCATTCACGCATCACATCGGTCAGTAAAATAGGCTCCATAGAGAGTGACAACTTGCCAGACTCAATCAAAGCCAGATCGAGAATCTCATTGATCAACTCCAGCAAATACCAACCCGCTTTCAAAATTTGATCAATACTGCGTGTTTGAGAAGGGGTAGGCTCTGGCGAGCCAGATTCTAAAAGCTGAGCAAAACCAAGGATGGCATTGAGCGGCGTGCGTAATTCGTGGCTCATACTGGAAAGAAAATCTGATTTAGCTAAATTGGCTTTTTCGGCCACGGCGGTAGCGCGCTCTAATTCGGTATTTTTAAGTTGCAAGGCCTGATCCAGCAGCGTCCGTTCAGCCTCTACCAACTTACGCGCGGTGTTATCCGTGCCGATCAAGAGATAACCAATAATCGTTTCTCTCGCATCCCGCAACGCAGTGACCGATACCGCTGCGGGGAAACGGCTGCCATCTTTGCGGATATAAGTCAGCTCGTAAATGTCTTCAATCCCACGGGAAGCCTTAAATACCAGTGCTTCAAAGCCAGGTGAAATGGGCGTTGCCAGCTCAACACTCAATGCATTGGCCCGCTCAATAATCTCTTGTGGATCAGAAATATCAGCAGGCGTAATTTTGTTCACCACCTCTTCAGCCGTATAGCCCAGCATACATTCTGCGCCCACATTAAAAATCTGAATCACACCTTGCGCATCGGTCGCAATACTCGAGAAATTAGCACTATTGAAAATAGCTTTTTGCAAACTGCCTTCTTTCAGCTGTACTTCTTCGGCCTGCTTACGTTCAGTGATGTCACTGAGCACGATGCGCAGATCAGGGCTCCCCTCATGATCTGCTGAGGCAGAGGCGACTAAATGCGCCCAAAATTGCAAGCCGTCACTTTTAAGCATACGCAGCTCACCGATCTGCGGTTCACGCGTTTCCAGCAGCTGCTTGCCCAATAAGTAAAAAATATCTTGATCTGCTTTAGCAATAAATTGACTAAATAACTGATTAACCAAGGCTCTGCGGTTGCTCCCCAAAAGCGTGGCAGCCGTGAGATTGGCTTGCAGAATTCTTCCCTCGTCGCTGATCGTGCAATAGCCCACAGGAGCCAAATCATAAAGATCAAAATAACGCGTTCGTGCCGCATCTAAATCAATTTGTGTCCGGCGCAACTCTTCATTTTGCATTTCTAATTCAATTTGATGCACGCGCAATTCATGCAGCAGCCGCTGTGTTTCTTGCAGCGACATGGTATTGACGTCTTCTAATAGCGCTGCCGCCTGATCACGAACCCGCTCTTCCGCTTGCCCACGTAAAACGTGTTCTGCTGCCAAAAAGGGACCCTCTTTATTCACCCGCATGTTTTTATCCTTCATGATGCGTGTCTGTATTCAGCTTCCTAGCTCGCTCGGTAGTGGCAATGGCATACATCGCCCCTGCCACATTCACCAAGGCTGTAGAGGTCATGGAAACACCTAAAATATCGCCGCTCTTGCTCAAACGCTGGGTATGGTAGGGTTCCAGAACTTTTGACTGGCTAAGTTGATTCACTTGAACCAATGCTTCTTTTCGCAAAGCTTGGGGAATCCGATCCGCCGCATTCATCTGCAGCGCCTCAGCCTCGCTCCAACCATACATTCGCTCTGCACCGGGGTTCCAGGCCAAAATGCGGCCATTTAAATCCTGCACCGTAATGGCATCGTGCGCATCTCGTACCACGACGGCTAAACGAAACAGCTCATTGGCTTTGCGTAACGCTTCTCTGGCGTGCACCATTTCAGTAATATCTACAAAGGTAATCACCGCACCTTCGATCAGATTATCCAGCGTGCGATAGGGCTGAATACGCATCGTGTACCATTTACCAGCTTGAGTCTGCACATCAATTTCTTTTGGAATCAGGCTATTGAGTACATCTTGCACATCGGCTACCAGCTGCCCATACCCCAGCAAATTAGTTACCGTATGCGCAACTGGCCGGCCTACATCACTTAAAATCAAATTAATGATTTTGGTTGCGGCAGGGGTAAAACGCAGGATATTCAACTGATGATCAACAAAAATAGTCCCTATCCCCGTACTTGCCAGCAGGTTATTTAAATCATTACTGGCACGGGATAAATCAGCCACTTTTGTCTGTAATTCCATATTTACCGTGGTCAATTCCTCATTAATCGACTGCATTTCCTCCTTGGATGTTTCCAGCTCCTCATTGGTCGATTGCAGCTCTTCATTCACCGATTGCATTTCTTCATTAGAAGACTTGAGCTCTTCGTTGATGGTTTCCAATTTCTCATTGCTCACCTGGAGGTATTCATCCTTAGCGCAAAGCTCTTCATTTAAAGCAGCAATCCGTGCATCAAAGTTGCTGTGCTCTCCCCTTTCAAGCAGTGGTAAATAAATCGGTAAAGCAGGTGTAACCAACTGGCTGGTCTCTTCCAGAATGACCAAATAAAGCACTTCCCCGGCTGGCTGGCCCATAACTACAGGGCGAACCGTAAGATTAACCGGCGTGAAATGACCATTCGTTTTAACGCTCAAATTAAGCCGCTGGATCGTTTTATTTTTACTTACTGATTTATGCAAGGTGGCAATCAGCTCACGGCGTAATCCTTCACGTGCCATCTTTAAAATATTGTTAATACCCGTCTCGCCTTCAGGCAGCTCTAAATACATGCCCGTGCGCCCGTGCAAATACAAAATATCGCCGTGCTCATTCACCAATGCTGCAGCCGGTGCAAGCTGCTGCAAAAGCGTTTGCTCCGTTACCTCACGCATAGAGCGCTTTACTGGGTGGCTTTGCTTACTCGCGGCCTGAGGAAGTGCTATCCCCGTCGTCGCAATCGCTATCGGCGGCTGAAAGGCCCTTTTAATACCAAAGACATCTTGCTTTCTCTGATAAAGCTTAGATTTAGCATCAAGCACGGCAAATAAATCAGCAAACTCCCCCACGGTTTCTGACGTGCCAAGAAAAAGAAACCGGCTAGGGTTCAGCGCATAGTGAAACATGGGAATCAGCTTTTTCTGTAACTCTGCCCCCATATAAATCATTAAGTTACGACAGCTGATCAGGTCTAATTTAGAAAAGGGCGGATCTTTAATCACATCCTGCTCAGAAAAAACCAGCATATCGCGGATGCCTTTGTGGATACGATACGCGCTGCCATCGGCTTCCGCGGTAAAAAAGCGCGCTAGCCGTTGCGGGGAGATATCCCCAGCGATGCTTGCTGGATATAACCCTGCACGAGCGGTGGCAATCGCCCGGCGATCCATATCCGTAGAAAAAACCTGTATCGTATAATTTTGCTTTAGCAACTCCTGCTGCTCTTGCAACAAAATAGCGATGGAATAGGCCTCCTCGCCAGTTGAGCAACCCGTCGACCAAACACGAATCGTTGCCCCGGCAGGCTTCCCTTTAAATAATTGAGGAATCACCTGCTCTTCTAGCGCCAGAAAAGCCTCAGTGTCCCTAAAAAAATGAGTGACACCAATCAGAATATCGCAAAATAAAGCCTCTATTTCATCAGGCATTTTCTGCAAATATTTAACATACTGCTCAGTTGAATCAAGCTGATGCACCACCATACGCCGCTCAATCCGCCGTAAAATCGTGCTCGGCTTATACTGAGAAAAATCGTGGCCTGTTTGTGTGCGCAGCAGAATAAAAATTTTATTGAGTGAATTTTCATCCTTAACAATCGGCACCACAATCGTGCTAATCAGCTTGCCAAACTCTTGAGCAGCATAGGCAATCAACTTTGCAGGCATATCCGCAGGCTTTAGCTGGTAATCAACCAAGCCAGTGGCAATCGCGCTGCTTGGCATACCATCAAACTCGGTCGTAGCAGGTATCTGCGCCATGACCATGCCGCCCTCGTCCTTTATCTGCCGAATGCCCAAAGTGCCATCGCTTCCTGAGCCGGATAGCACAATGCCAATAGCCAACTCATGCTGATCTTGCGCCAGTGAGCTAAAAAAGAAATCTATGGGCAAGCGATGCCCGCGCGGCTCAGAAGGCGCAAGCAAGTGCAGCGCGCCATTCAAAAACGCCATATCGTGGTTAGGTGGAATGATGTAGGCACAATTAGGCTGCACCACCATGCCATCCTCAACTTCAAAGACCTGCATATGGGTGTAGCGCTGAACCAAATCACTGAGGATGCTTTTATGATCCGGAGCAAGATGCTGCACCAGTACAAATGCCATACCCATATCGAGATCTGCAGGCATTCCCGAAAAAAACTCTTCAAACGCGCCCAAACCACCCGCAGAAGCGCCAATACCAATAATGGGGAAAGAAACAGTAGGAGGAGTGTCTAGCGGAACAACAAGGCTGGGCGGATGTTCCAAAACTTGAGTTTTGGCTTTCTTTGTTACTTTTCCAGCGGTCATACATCATCCTAACGCCAAGCTAGCGTATTATTTAAGAAGTGTACGCTACTAAAGATCATTCACAGCGCTTATTAGCAGCACCCCCAGATGAATTTATCCATTCAGAAAAAAGAAAAAAATCAGACCTACAAGGTCGATCATAGCCTCTTGTAGGTTGGGTAACGGCTCGAAGTGCAAGATTTACCTCGCGTAGGTCGGGTAGCGGCTCGAACATGCAAGATTTACCTCGCTTAGGTCGGGTTAACGGTTTTATCCGTAACCCGACACGCAAACCACAGCTGGTTGGTCATTAGGTCATTACGCTAGGGCTGCGTTTCTTCCGCGCAAAGCAAAACCCCCGCCTCTTTCGAGTACGGGGGTTTGCTTACGGCTTAGGGTGTCTGGCAATGACCTACTTTCACACAGGTAATCTG